>NZ_VMMK01000007.1:32528-46901 GCF_013277255.1 Streptococcus sp. 2154 | reverse complement strand
TCGACAAATCACAATTTGCTTGTGAGATAGCTATAAAAGTGTGGAGAAATAGCTTGAAATTTAGTATAATATAGCTAAACTATTTGTTTAAAGTGAGAAAAAAATGGGAAATTTTAGCTTTCTTTTAAAAAATGACGAATATGAATCTTTTTCAAAACCTTGCATTGAAGCTGAGAATATGATTGCTACATCAACTGTGGCTACTGCCTTTATGGCGCGTCGTGCTTTAGAGCAGGCTGTCCATTGGATATATAGTCACGATTCATATTTAGAAGCTCCCTATCGTGCTACTCTATCTTCTTTAGTATGGGATGATGATTTTAGGGATATCGTAGATTCTGAACTCCACAAGCAGATAGTTCTGTTGATTCGGTGGGGAAACCATGCTGCTCATGGTGGTGAAATTAAGGAACGAGAAGCGATTTTAGCTTTGCATCATTTGTATCAGTTTGTTAATTTTATCGATTATTGTTACAGCAATGAGTTTGTGGAGCGTTATTTTGATGAGAAGTGCTTACCACTTTCAGCAAACATCAAATACCGAGAAACTCCACAATCTATGATAAAGTTACAAGACAGTTTACCAGAACTGCCTGATTTTCATGAACAGATGGCTGCTCAGTCCGTAGAAGTTCAAGAGACTTATACTGAAAAACGTGAGACTGCAGCGCAACGGCAAGATGTGCCTTTCCATATTGATCAATTATCTGAGGCAGAGACAAGAAAACTCTTTATTGATATCGATCTCCGTCTAGCAGGATGGATATTTGAAGAAAACTGTCGTGTTGAGATAGCCGTTGATGGTCTGAAGCACGGTTCAGGAATTGGTTACTGTGACTATGTACTTTATGGTAAAAATGGGAAAATTTTAGCGATTGTGGAGGCTAAAAAAGCCTCTGTCAATCCAGAAGTAGGGGAAGTACAGGTCAAAGAATATGCTGAAGCTCTGGAGAAACATATCGGCTATCAGCCAATTTGCTTTATTACAAATGGGTTGAAGCACTATATACTTGATGGTCCGAACCGCCGCCAGATTGCAGGCTTTTACTCTCAAGAAGAATTGCAATTAGTGATGGATAGACGTCATCTTCAAAAACCACTTGAGGATATTTCTAGTAAAATTAGAGACGATATTTCCGGGCGTCACTACCAAAAACATGCGATTGCAAGCGTTTGTGAAGCTTTCTCTAATCATCGTAGACAGGCACTTTTGGTTATGGCAACTGGGGCTGGGAAAACTCGTACAGCAGTTTCTCTAGTTGATACCTTATCACGTCATAACTGGGTAAAAAACGTTCTCTTCTTAGCCGATAGAACTTCCTTGGTTAAGCAAGCCTATGATTCGTTTAGAAAATTACTCCCAGATCTTTCCGTTTGTAACTTCTTAGAAGATAAAGAAGGAGCTCAATCAAGTCGCATGGTCTTTTCAACTTATCCGACCATGATTGGAGCGATTAGTGGTCAAGAAGAAGTAAATCAATGCCCTTTCACTGTTGGGCATTTTGACCTTATCATAATTGACGAGTCTCACCGTTCTATTTATCAGAAATACAAGTCCATTTTTGATTATTTTGATGCAAGGATTGTAGGCTTAACAGCTACTCCGCGTCAAGATTTAGATAAAAATACCTATGGATTCTTTAATTTGGAGAATGGGGTTCCAACATATGCATATGATTTGGAAGAGGCTGTTAAAGACGGATATTTAGTAGCCTATCATTCTATCGAAACCAAACTGAAACTACCTACGGATGGTCTACATTATGATGATTTGTCTGAAGAAGAAAAGGAACATTTTAATAGCAAATTTGAAGACGATAGCTGTGAAAAAGATATTGATGGGAGTGTATTTAATTCCTTTATTTTCAATAAAAGTACAGTAGAAATTGTTTTAAATGAACTCATGACAAGAGGAATTCAGACAGCCTCGGGTGATGAAATTGGTAAAACTATTATTTTTGCTAAAAATCATGATCATGCGGAATATATCAGAGGTATTTTTAACAACCGCTATCCTGAAAAAGGGAGCGACTATGCTCAGGTAATTGATTATAGTATTAAGCATTATCAGACCTTGATTGATGATTTTAAAATTAAGGAGAAGTATCCTCAAATTGCGATTTCTGTCGATATGTTAGATACAGGTATTGATGTACCAGAGGTTGTGAATTTAGTCTTCTTCAAGAAAGTACGCTCTAAAACTAAGTTTTGGCAGATGATTGGTCGAGGAACCCGTCTATGTAAAGATTTATTTGGACCTGAGCAGGATAAGGAAAACTTTTTGGTATTTGATTATGGGGACAATTTTGATTATTTTCGTGCAGATCCAAGAGATGGAGAGGGTCGTCACATTGTTTCGTTGACTCAGCGTTTATTTAATATCAAAGTGGACTTGATTCGAGAACTTCAGGGACTCCAATACCAAGAAGATCAGTTTGCGAGAGCATACCGTCAGGAGCTTGTTTCAGAACTTCAAGGTCGTATAGAGAGCTTAAATGAGTTAGACTTCAGGGTTCGTATGGTTTTAGATACAGTTTATAGCTATAGGAAATTGGAAAGTTGGCAGAATCTAACTGCTGTTACAAGTGAAACTATTCAAAAAAATCTCTCTCCGCTTTTATTTGATGAAGATAAAGAAGATGAGATGGCGAGGAGATTTGATTTGTGCTTACTTCATATTCAGTTGGGGCAACTGACAGCTAAATCTTCCACTGTTCATATTTCCCAAGTGATGAAGACGGCTAGAGCTCTTTCTGCTATTGGCAATATCCCGCAGGTTTTTGAGCAGGCTGAAATTATCAGGAAAGTACAGGAGCCTGAATTTTGGAAAGAAGTTAGCTTGTCTGATTTGGAAAAAATTCGTCTTGCTATTCGATATTTATTACAGTTTTTGGATAAGACAGACCGTAAACCCTACTATGTTAACTTTGAAGATCGTATACTCTCCACTGTTCACGAGACCACAGCATTTTTGCAGGTCAACGATCTTCGATCTTATAATGAAAAAGTTGAGCATTATTTGAAAACTCATCTGGATGAAGAGTCCATTTCTAAGCTATACCATAATAAAAAGTTGACATCTGATGATATGCTTGCACTTGAAAAATTGCTCTGGGAAAAATTAGGTAGCAAATCAGACTACCAACATCATTATGAAAATAAGGCAATTCCGAGATTGGTGCGTGAGATTATTGGCTTAGATAGAGAGTCTGCCAATCGTATTTTTTCTAAATTTTTGTCGGATGAGAATCTTAATGCCAGGCAGATTTCATTTGTGAAATTGATTGTAGACTACATTGTAGAAAATGGTTTTTTAGAGATGAAAGTGTTAACGCAAGAGCCGTTTAAATCTCATGGATCTGTTCAACTACTCTTTCAACACCAACTACCAGTACTTCGTAATATTGTTCAAACCATTGAGCTCATCAATGATCGAGCTGGAGAAGTGGCTTAAATTCTAAAGTGATTGCCATGCTGAGACTCATTTAAAATTAAAAAGAGTAGAAATTTATCTTATATATGAGAAGTTTTATTAGGAAGAATGTCATCGTTTTCCTAGAATACAGTATCAGTTTTTAAGTGGCTGATAAATTTCAAAGTAGATACTTGTACCACGATGTTTGTTGATCGAGTTATTAACAAAAGAGCTACTTTGATTTTAAAGAAATAGAAAACAAAAAGCCGAGCAAGAATTCAATTGCAGGAGAAAATGAAGGAATACTCAGTGAAAATCAAAGAGCAAACTAGCCGCAGGCTGCTCAAAACACGGTTTTGAGGTTGTAGATNNNGTAACCATACCTACGGCAAGGCGATGTTAATGCGGATTGAAGAGATTTTTGAAGAGTATAAATCTTCCTAGGATAAAGCAAAACGCATAATATCAAGGGTTTTAAACACTTGATATTATGCGTTTTCTGATGTTAAAGACTTTCTACCAGGTTTTTTGAAGCATAATTGTTAGTTGTAGTCATTTATTATTCTTCAAAGAAAAATGGTGGGGCGAATTTTTTCAGTTCTTCAAAGCACTTTTGAGCAGCATCTGCATCTTCACAGATGATAAGACAGACATCATCACCACAAAGGGTAGCGATAGCGTCAGGGAAGCTCAAAGCATCAATGATAGAACCAAAGGATTGAGCCAGTCCAGGAAGGGTTTTTAGTAGGACTTGGTGTTGAACTGGGCGCATCAAGACAAGGGCGTCTTCCATGTAGAGTTCGAGACGTTTTTCCCATTTTGAGATGGAACCATTGTTAAGAACATAATAAGCGCTATCTTCTTCGCGGACTTTTGATAGGTTCATATTTTTGATGTCGCGTGAGAGGGTTGCCTGGGTCACTTGAATGTCGTTCTCAGCAAGAAGGGACTGCAATTCAGCCTGTGTATGAATCTTGTTTTTTGCAACAAGAGCGCGTATGAGTTGGTGGCGGTGCTCTGATTTATTCATAATAATGTAACTCCTTTTAGCAAGGTATGGTAAGCGTGGACTGAGCGAGGTCGACAGTCAAGTAGTAGTCGGTATTGTCACGGATGGTGATTTCAAAGTCAGTCGTATAGAGGACTAAACGAAGAGTATCTCCTTCTTTTAGATTGTAAATAGTTGGTTGCAGTTCAAATTGCACATCCATCCATTCATCTGCAGTAATATCCTCTACTAACAGTAAATCATTTCTATTTTGTAAATTAAGGTAACCTTTTGTCACGACTCGTTGTGCATCTGGTCTAAATGGCAGTTCACAGAGATTTTCCAGCATATGATAGCGACCGTTGTCAATGGTTCTAGCACTTAAAACAGCTGGATAAGGCTGTAAGTATTTCTTTTGACCAAGTTCCAGTAATTGAGCAGATAAAAGCCCCTTGTTTGTGCTGGATTTGATATGAAGATTGAGCTGAGCGCGACCGTTTAAATGAATGTCCTTGGTCACAGGAAGGTCAATAGTAATCTGATTAGCTTTCCCTTGATAGAGTTCTGTATTGAAGGTTTGGTAGGTCTTACCATAGCGCTCAAAATCCTTATCTGAGTACTGGTTTTGAATAACTTGCTCTTCTTGACCAAGTGAGAAGGTTTCAAAGTTCTCTTGCTCTCCAAAGGTATCAAGTGATAACCAAGTCTGAGGAGCGGTATTGTCCTGCCAGATAATGGTCGGAAGCTGAAAATCTGTTTCCTGTCCTAGTAATTTCTTGGTCAATAAGGCATTTATGGACTCACGGAAGTCAATGGACTGCCAGTTGTTCATATACACATGGGCGCCATTATGGAAAAAGAAATGCTTATTTATATTAGTGGGAAGAGCATGGAACATCTGGTAAACATGAAGTGGTTTGACATTCCAATCCTGAGAACCATGGGTAAAGACAACCTCTGCCTTTACTTTATGGGCATTGAGCAGATAGTTGCGGTCATGCCAAAACTGGTTATAGTCGCCAGTCTTGCGATCCAGTTGCTCTTTCACTTTTTCTAAGTCAGCTTGGTGAGCTTCATTGCCACGGATATAGTCGCCAGCCAAGAGATTACGAGAGTAGGTTAGTTCAGCAAGGGAGTCAAAGTCCTCACCTGGATAACCACCTGGGCTAGTTACCAGACCGTTTTCACGGTAGTAGTTGTACCATGAAGAAATGCCAGCCTCAGCAATGATAACCTCTAAACCATCGACACCTGTAGTCGCAAGCCCATTGGACATGGTTCCAAGATAGGAAAGTCCAGTTGTGGCAACTTTTCCATTTGACCAGTTAGCTTTGACTTGACGCTGACGTGTATGGTCAGTGAAGGCACGACAACGACCATTAAGCCAATCAATGACATTTTTATAAGCCTCAATTTGTTGGTAGTCGCCATTAGTCATGAAACCAGTAGAGTCTTTGGTACCAACACCTGAAACATAGAGATTGGCAAAACCTCGTGGAAGGAAGTAGTCGTTGAGTGTATAGCTAGAGTTGATGTGACTTAGCTTTTCCTCAGCTTCTGACACAAGCTCAGCTTGGCCTTGAGGTTGGACGAGATTGAGTTGAGGTTCCTCTAGTTCAATCTTATGAGCAGGTTTAACCTCAAGCTCGGCCTCCATCTTGTAGAGAGCCTTATCGCTTGCCTTGTCATTTGTTCCCTGATGATAAGGGCTGGCTGTCATGATAGCAGGGATTTGTCCATCATAACGAGGACGAATAATGCTGACCTTGACTAGATCTGGTAAGCCTTTTTGGTCAGTATCGACACGAGACTCAACGTAAACGACTTCACGAATGACATCATGGCTAGAAAAAGTAGCCAAACTCTTGCCGTTAAAGTAGTGATAGCCATTATCCTCAGGGATAAGACCGTCGCTTACCAGCTGATCAATCAGGGTATTCCCCTTTTTGGTGCGAGTATTGAGTAACTGATAGAGATTTTCAATCAAGTCACCGTATACAATAGGAAATCCAGTCTCTTTATGAAAAGCTTCACTGTCTTCGAAGTCAATCAAATAAGAAAAGCCTAAAAGTTGAAAAGCAACAGTATAAAAAATATCTGCTGTCAGTTCATCTTCTGATTGAAAAAATGTCAGCAGGTCTGTTTTTTTATCAGCTGCTAGGATGGAAAGTGGGTAGTTGGTGTCTTGATAAGTGAAAAAGAAACGACGTAAAAAGGTTTCAAGTGAGTCTTTGTGATTGGCTGTATTTTGTAAATCAAAGCCATATTTTTTTAGTTCAGATAAGATATTTTCTTTTGGGAAAGTGATATAACTATATTGATTAAAACGCATAGAACCTCCATATAGAATGATAGTTAAGATTATTATATCAAAAAAAAAGCAGAGAGGGAATTGTTAACTGTGAAAGGAAATAATCTAATAAAAATGAATAAAGTGCTAAATTCAATATAGAGAACAGTGTAATAATAGATATAATGGGTATAATATAAAAATTCTAGGAGATTTATATTGTATGTTTTCTATTTTTATATATAATATAGTATAAATATAAAAACGATGGCAAAAATACAAATGAATAGAAAGTAAATTAGTAAGCTGATGAAATTTTTCTCAAGAGAAGCCTTTTATAGGTGAAAATGGTATAATATAGTGAGAAGGATAGAGGAGAAGTGTAAATTGATCGCACAACTAGATACAAAAACAGTCTATAGTTTTATGGAAAGCGTCATTTCGATTGAAAAGTATGTGAGAGCAGCTAAAGAATTCGGCTACACTCATCTGGCTATAATGGATATTGACAATCTTTATGGTGCTTTTGACTTTCTAGAGGTTACAAAAAAATATGGCATTCATCCTTTATTAGGGCTTGAAATGACTGTGTTTGTGGATGCTCAGGAAGTGAATCTGCACTTTTTAGCTTTATCTAGTGTGGGCTATCAGCAGTTGATGAAGCTTTCGACAGCCAAGATGCAGGGGGAGAAAAATTGGTCGGTTTTATCTCAGTACTTAAATGATATTGCGGTAATTGTGCCTTATTTTGATGGACTGGAGTCGTTAGAACTAGGCTGTGATTACTATATAGGGGTTTATCCGGAAACACCAGCAAGCGAATTTTATCATCCAATCTTGCCCCTCTATCGGGTCAATGCTTTTGAAAGCAGGGATAGAGAAGTTCTTCAAGTTTTAACAGCGATTAAAGAAAACCTACCGCTTAGAGAAGTTCCCTTGCGCTCACGGCAAGATGTCCTTATATCAGCAAGTTCTTTAGAGAAATTATTCCTAGAACGATTTCCGCAAGCCTTAGACAATTTAGAAAAGCTGATTTCAGGCATTTCTTACGACTTGGATACGAGTCTGAAACTGCCTCGTTTTAACCCAGCTAGACCAGCAGTAGAAGAGTTGAGAGAACGCGCTGAGCTTGGGCTTGCTCAGAAGGGATTGACTAGTAAAGAATATCAAGACCGTCTAGACCAAGAATTGGCTGTTATTCATGATATGGGATTTGATGATTATTTCTTGGTTGTTTGGGATTTGTTGCGTTTTGGACGACTGAATGGCTACTATATGGGAATGGGAAGGGGTTCTGCAGTTGGTAGCTTGGTTTCTTATGCCTTAGATATTACAGGGATTGACCCAGTAGAGAAAAATCTGATTTTTGAACGCTTTCTCAATCGTGAACGCTATACCATGCCTGATATTGATATTGATATCCCAGATATTTATCGTCCAGATTTTATCAGATATGTTGGTAATAAATATGGCAGTAAACATGCGGCACAAATCGTTACTTTTTCTACCTTTGGTGCCAAGCAAGCTCTGCGTGATGTCTTGAAACGCTTTGGTGTTCCAGAGTATGAATTATCCGCAATTACCAAGAAAATCAGTTTCCGTGATAATCTCAAGTCAGCCTATGAGGGCAATCTCCAGTTTCGTCAGCAAATTAATAGTAAGTTAGAATACCAAAAAGCCTTTGAAATTGCCTGCAAGATTGAGGGGTATCCAAGACAAACCTCTGTCCATGCAGCTGGTGTTGTGATTAGCGACCAAGATTTGACCAATTACATTCCTCTAAAGCATGGTGATGAAATTCCACTGACTCAGTATGATGCTCATGGAGTTGAGGCTAGCGGTCTTTTGAAGATGGATTTTCTGGGACTGCGAAATTTGACCTTTGTTCAGAAAATGCAAGAGTTGCTTGCTGAAACAGAAGGGATTAAGATAGCTATCAACGAGATTGATTTGGAAGATAAAGAAACGTTAGCTTTATTTGCTTCTGGCAATACAAAAGGTATCTTTCAATTTGAACAACCTGGTGCCATTCGTCTGCTTAAGCGTGTGCAACCAGTCTGTTTTGAAGATGTCGTAGCGACTACTTCTCTAAATAGACCAGGTGCTAGTGATTATATCAATAATTTTGTGGCAAGAAAACATGGGCAGGAAGAAGTGACTGTTCTGGATCCAGTACTGGAGGATATTTTGGCTCCAACCTATGGTATCATGCTCTATCAGGAGCAGGTTATGCAGGTAGCTCAGCGGTTTGCTGGATTTAGTCTTGGGAAGGCCGATATTTTGCGTCGAGCTATGGGGAAAAAGGATGCTTCTGCCATGCATGAGATGAGAGCTTCCTTTATTCAAGGCTCCTTAGAAGCTGGTCATACTGTGGAAAAAGCAGAGCAGGTCTTTGATGTCATGGAGAAGTTTGCAGGTTATGGTTTTAACAGGTCACATGCCTATGCTTACTCAGCTTTGGCCTTCCAGTTGGCTTATTTCAAAACGCATTATCCAGCCATTTTTTATCAGGTCATGTTGAATTCTGCCAACAGTGATTACTTAATAGATGCACTTGAAGCAGGCTTTGAAGTGGCTCCTCTGTCCATCAACACCATTCCCTATCACGATAAAATTGCCAACAAGTCCATCTATCTAGGATTGAAATCGATTAAGGGAGTCAGTAATGATTTAGCTCTCTGGATTATTGAAAATAGACCCTATTCTAACATTGAAGATTTTATAGCTAAATTACCTGAGAATTATCTGAAACTACCTCTGCTAGAACCTTTGGTAAAAGTTGGTCTTTTTGATTTATTTGAAAAAAATCGTCAAAAAGTATTTAATAACTTAGCCAATCTATTTGAATTTGTGAAAGAGTTGGGAAGTTTATTTGGAGATACTATTTATAGTTGGCAGGAATCGGAGGATTGGACGGAACAAGAAAAATTCTATATGGAACAAGAGCTTTTAGGGATAGGTGTCAGCAAACATCCACTACAAACTATCGCAAGTAAAGCTATTTACCCAATTACCCCAATCGGAAATTTGTCAGAAAATAGCTATGCTATTATTTTGGTTGAAGTTCAGAAAATAAAAGTGATTCGTACCAAAAAGGGTGAAAATATGGCCTTCTTACAGGTAGATGATAGTAAGAAAAAATTGGACGTCACTCTCTTTTCAGACTTATATCGTCAGGTTGGACAGGAAATAAAAGAGGGAGCCTTCTACTATATAAAAGGAAAAATACAATCACGTGATGGCCGTCTGCAAATGATTGCACAAGAAATAAGAGAAGCAGTTGCTGAACGCTTTTGGATACAGGTGAAAAATCATGAATCGGATCAAGAAATTTCACGTATTTTAGAACAATTTAAAGGCTCAATCCCAGTCATTATCCGGTATGAGGAGGAACAGAAAACCATCGTTTCTCCCCATTATTTTGTAGTTAAATCTGATGAATTAGAGGAGAAATTGAATGAAATCGTTATGAAAACGATTTATCGCTAAAAATACGGAAAATAGAAGAATTTTAAAATCAAATGTGGTATAATCAAGAAGACTGTTAAAAGAAAAAGGAGCATAAACCAATATGAAACGTATTGCTGTTTTGACTAGTGGTGGAGACGCCCCTGGTATGAACGCTGCTATCCGTGCAGTTGTTCGTCAAGCAATTTCAGAAGGAATGGAAGTGTTTGGTATCTATGACGGATATGCTGGTATGGTTGCCGGTGAAATTCATCCCCTAGATGCAGCTTCAGTAGGAGACATCATTTCTCGTGGTGGTACTTTCCTTCACTCAGCTCGTTACCCAGAGTTCGCTCAACTTGAAGGGCAACTAAAAGGGATTGAGCAATTGAAAAAACACGGCATTGAAGGTGTAGTTGTTATCGGTGGAGACGGTTCTTACCACGGCGCTATGCGTTTGACTGAGCATGGTTTCCCTGCTATCGGTCTTCCAGGTACAATCGATAACGATATCGTTGGTACTGACTTTACAATCGGTTTTGACACAGCGGTTACAACTGCTATGGATGCTATTGATAAGATTCGTGATACATCATCAAGTCACCGTCGTACTTTTGTTATTGAAGTTATGGGACGTAACGCTGGTGATATCGCTCTTTGGGCTGGTATTGCAACTGGTGCAGATGAAATCATCATTCCTGAGGAAGGATTCAAGATTGAAGACATCGTAGAAAGCATTAAATGTGGTTATGAGTGTGGTAAAAAACACAATATCATCGTCTTAGCTGAAGGTGTGATGTCAGCAGCTGAATTTGGTCAAAAACTTAAAGAAGCTGGAGATACAAGCGACCTTCGTGTGACAGAACTTGGACATATTCAACGTGGTGGTTCTCCAACTGCGCGTGACCGTGTATTGGCGTCACGTATGGGTGCCCATGCTGTTAAACTTCTTAAAGAAGGTATTGGTGGTGTTGCGGTTGGTATCCGTAACGAGAAAATGGTTGAAAACCAAATTCTTGGAACGGCAGAAGAAGGAGCATTGTTTAGCCTTACTGCAGAAGGTAAGATTGTAGTTAACAACCCACACAAAGCCGATATTGAGCTATCTAGCTTGAATAAGAGCTTGTCATAATTTACAATTTAGTTAATAAGACCAAAAAGGTCATATCTATAAAGGAGTCACAAAAATCATGAACAAACGTGTAAAAATCGTTGCAACTTTGGGTCCTGCGGTAGAAATCCGTGGTGGTAAAAAATTCGGTGATGACGGATACTGGGGTGAAAAACTTGATGTTGAAGCTTCAGCTAAAAACATTGCTCAATTGATTGAAGCTGGTGCTAACACATTCCGTTTCAACTTCTCACACGGTGACCACCAAGAACAAGGTGAGCGTATGGCAACTGTTAAACTTGCTGAAAAACTTGCAGGTAAAAAAGTTGGTTTCCTTCTTGATACAAAAGGACCAGAAATCCGTACAGAATTGTTCGAAGGTGAAGCTAAAGAGTATTCATACAAAACTGGTGAGAAAATCCGTGTTGCAACTAAACAAGGAATCAAATCAACTCGTGAAGTGATTGCATTGAACGTTGCTGGTGCTCTGGATATCTATGATGATGTTGAAGTTGGTCGTCAAGTGTTGGTTGACGACGGTAAACTTGGTCTTCGTGTGGTTGCTAAAGATGACGCAACTCGTGAATTTGAAGTGGAAGTTGAAAACGATGGTATCATCGCTAAACAAAAAGGTGTGAATATTCCTAACACTAAAATTCCTTTCCCAGCCCTTGCTGAACGTGATAACGACGATATCCGCTTTGGTCTTGAACAAGGTATCAACTTTATTGCGATTTCATTCGTACGTACTGCAAAAGACGTGAACGAAGTTCGTGCAATCTGTGAAGAAACTGGAAACGGGCATGTTCAATTGTTCGCTAAAATCGAAAATCAACAAGGTATCGATAACTTGGATGAAATCATCGAAGCAGCTGATGGTATCATGATCGCTCGTGGTGATATGGGTATCGAAGTACCATTCGAAATGGTTCCAGTTTACCAAAAAATGATTATCAAGAAAGTCAATGCTGCAGGTAAAGTTGTTATCACTGCAACAAACATGCTTGAAACAATGACTGAAAAACCACGTGCAACTCGTTCAGAAGTATCAGACGTATTCAACGCTGTTATCGACGGAACTGACGCTACAATGCTGTCAGGCGAGTCTGCAAACGGTAAATACCCACTCGAGTCAGTAACTACAATGGCTACAATAGACAAGAACGCTCAAACTCTTCTTAATGAATACGGACGTTTGGATTCAGATTCATTTGAACGTAACTCTAAGACAGAAGTAATGGCTTCAGCTGTTAAAGATGCTACTAACTCAATGGATATCAAATTGGTTGTAACTCTTACTAAGACAGGTCATACTGCACGTTTGATTTCTAAATACCGTCCAAATGCTGACATCTTAGCATTGACATTTGATGAATTGACAGAACGTGGATTGATGTTGAACTGGGGTGTTATCCCAATGTTGACAGATGCTCCATCTTCAACTGACGATATGTTCGAAATCGCTGAACGTAAAGCGGTAGAAGCAGGTCTCGTTGAGTCAGGCGATGATATCGTTATCGTTGCTGGTGTACCAGTAGGAGAAGCTGTTCGTACAAATACAATGCGTATCCGCACAGTACGTTAAGAAAAATATAAAAACCTATCATATCCAGCTTTAGAGCTTGTGTGATAGGCTTTTTTGGGCTCTTTGTCAACTGTAGTGGGTTGAAGTCAGCTAAGCTCGAGAAAGGACAAATTTTGTCCTTTCTTTTTTGATATTCAGAACGATAAAAATCCGTTTTTTGAAGTTTTCAAAGTTTCGAAAACCAAAGGCATTGCGCTTGATAAGTTTGATGAGATTATTGGTCGCTTCCAGTTTGGCGTTAGAATAGTGTAGTTGAAGGGCGTTAACAATCTTTTCTTTATCCTTGAGGAAGGTTTTAAAAACAGTCTGAAAAAGAGGATGAACCTGCTTTAGATTGTCCTCAATGAGTCCGAAAAATTTGTCAGGCTCTTTATTCTGGAAGTGAAAAAGTAAGAGCCGATAGAGATTATAGTGGTGTTTCAAGTCTTCTGAATAGCTCAAAAGCTTGTCAAGAATCTCTTTATTGGTCAAGTGAATACGAAAAGTAGGGCGATAAAAACGTTTATCACTCAATTTACGACTATCCTGTTGAATGAGCTTCCAGTAGCGCTTGATAGCCTTGTATTCATGAGATTTTCTATCGAATTGGTTCATGATTTGGACACGCACACGACTCATAGCACGGCTAAGATGTTGTACAATATGAAAGCGATCTAGAACGATTTTAGCATTCGGGAGAGAAACAGTCTGGGAGACTGTTTCAGCCTGAGCCTAGAAATTTGAAAGCGAATCTGTTTAGCCAAGGCATAATAAGGACTAAACATATCCATAGTAATAATTTTGACGCGACATCGGACAGCTCTATCATACTTAAGAAAGTGATTACGAATGATAGCTTGTGTTCTTCCCTCAAGAACAGTGATGATATTGAGATTGTTAAAATCTTGCGTAATGAAGCTCATCTCCATCTCCCGATTGAAACAGTCACTCCCCGGACTGTTTCAACGTCCCAAGACATAATCTCAGGCAGATTTCTAACATTACACTCAAAGTGGAAGTCATTGAGCTTTCGAATGACAGTTGAAGTTGAAATGGCTAGCTGATGAGCAATATCGGTCATAGAAGTCTTTTCAATCAACTTTTGCGCAATTTTTTGGTTGATAATACGAGGAATTTGGTGATTTTTCTTGACGATAGAAGTTTCAGCGACCATCATTTTTGAACAGTGATAGCACTTGAATCGACGCTTTCTAAGGAGAATTCTAGTAGGCATACCAGTCGTTTCGAGGTAAGGAATTTTCGACGGTTTTTGAAAGTCATATTTCTTCATTTGACTTCCGCACTCAGGGCAAGATGGAGCTTCATAGTCCAGTTTGGCGATGAGTTCCTTGTATGTATCCTTATTAATGATATCCATAGGGGATTTACCCACTACAAATATTATAGAGCCCAAAAAGGTGGCTATGTCACCTTTTTGTGTCAGTGTAGGTATTTGTGACGCGGTGGTGGGGCATCAATGGAGTTTCTTGAAGGTAATACTCTTCGAAAATCTCTTCAAACCACGTCAGCGTCGCCTTACCGTAGGTATGGTTACTGA
>NZ_VMMK01000007.1:0-32492 GCF_013277255.1 Streptococcus sp. 2154 | reverse complement strand
ATCTACAACCTCAAAGCAGCGCTTTGAGCAACCTGCGGCTAGCTTCCTAGTTTGCTCTTTGATTTTCATTGAGTATGAAATAAGATATGCACAAATTGATTAGAAAAGTCAAATGAATTTCTACAAATGTTTTAGCAATCGCAATCTACTTGTCTAGATTCGATCTGATATATTTTCGATTTAATGATATGGTATTTAAAACCTCCAAAGCAGCTTGCTCCATTATTTTACTTACGTGAGTGTAGATGTTATTTATTGTTTTAGCGTCTTTGTGTCCCACTCTAACCATTATAGCTTTTAATGGGATATTCTTCTCAGCTAGTGTACTAAAGAGTGTGTGCCTGAAAATATGGGAACTAAGGGGCTGGTTTATCGGTTTCGCTAGTTTAGTATTTGCCTTTTGAAAAGTGATCTTAAATGCCTTTCTCTAAATTTACATATCACTATTGTTTAACAAAATATAATCTGCTTTAGGTCACTTATTCTTTTTTGAAATGTAGAATGAACTTTTTCAAAGTTTTTCGAATCTTTTAAAATCTGTTTGTTTTATATCGTCATTCTCCCTCTTTTTTAATTCTCCCTATACAGCCTGACAACTTTTCCGATGGTGCGAATACGGTTGCTTTCGTCTAGGCAGATGTCGGGGTATTCGGGATTGAGTTTTTTGAGGTAGCCTTGGCGAAGTTTCTTGACCTAGTTAGCACCGTCTACTTGGAAGATGACGATGGTATTATAGTCAATCTGTGGGGGATTCTTGATAAATAGGTAGTTGCCGTTTCTTATCTTTGGCTCCATGGACTTGCTGACGACATAAGCGATTGCGTCGTAGTCGTCTGGGATTTCATCCTCATAGAATGGAAACTCCATATCTAAATTGTCGTCCTGCATCGAGCGGCTACCTGCAGAGATAAACTACCTAACACGAGAGTAAGTAGTCTGTCTGTAGTCGTCCAGTCTGATGATTTTTGCGATACTTCGTTTATCATCGTTTTTCTTCTCATACAGTTGCCTCTCGGCATAGGTCAGTACCTTTACCTTGTCTGGGTGATGCCCGTTGGTCGTAGATAGATTGGATATCGCTAGGAGAATCCTTTTGAACTGGAGGAAAGAGGACATCAATCAAGCTACTGAATACTTTAACTAAGTCAAATATAGTATTTTTCTTAGTAGACCTAACCCTTTTTTCATAGTTTCCAAGGGTGTTTTTACTTATACCAATCTTGGTACTCAATTCTTATTGAGTCCAACCATTACTAGTCTATATTGTTTTATTTTTCGCATGTAACAATTGCAATCTCTTCTTTATCCACGAATGAAATCGCTTTCTGTTTTTATAAGTAAAGCATAACACGAAATCCACGAAAATGAAAACTTTGTTGTGTTTTCGTAAAAAAATTGTTGACAGAGCACGAAACGCCTATTATAATTAAATCAAGCTTAAGGAAATAACAAAAAAACAAATCGGAGGGAAAGACGATGAGCATATTAAATGAGAAAGTAATCAATATCTGTAAATCAGTAGTTAAAGAAACTTTAATCCAAGACATTTAGGAGAAAAAGATGAAGAAATCAAGAAAATTAGCCATATTAGGAATCTGTTCAGCTTTGTTTTTAGGCTTGGCAGCTTGTCAGCAAGATGCTACAACTTCGAATGGGACGAGTCAAAGGCAAAGTAGTTCAACGAAAGTTCCATGGAAAGCTTCATACACCAACCTAAACAATCAGGTAAGTACAGAAGAGGTCAAATCTCTCTTATCAGCTCACTTGGATCCAAATAGTGTTGATGCCTTTTTTAATCTCGTTAATGATTACAATACCATTGTCGGCTCAACTGGCTTATCAGGAGATTTCACTTCCTTTACTCACACAGAATACGATGTTGAAAAAATCAGTCATCTCTGGAATCAAAAGAAGGGTGATTTTGTTGGAACCAACTGCCGTATCAATAGTTATTGTCTTTTGAAAAATTCAGTCACCATTCCAAAACTTGATAAGAATGATCAATTGCTTTTCCTAGATAACGATGCGATTGATAAGGGGAAGGTCTTTGATTCACAAGATAAGGAAGAGTTTGATATTCTATTTTCTAGAGTTCCAACTGAGGCAACGACGGATGTCAAGGTTCACGCTGAAAAGATGGAAACATTCTTCTCCCAATTTCAATTCAACGACAAAGCTCGAATGCTATCTGTAGTCTTGCACGACAATCTGGATGGTGAGTATCTGTTTGTAGGCCACGTTGGAGTCTTAGTACCGGCTGATGACGGTTTCTTATTTGTAGAGAAATTGACTTTCGAAGAGCCCTACCAAGCGATTAAATTTGCCAGCAAGGAAGATTGTTACAAGTATTTAGGCACCAAGTATGCGGATTATACAGGCGAGGGACTGGCTCAGCCTTTTATCATGGATAATGATAAGTGGGTTAATATCTAGAGGTAATCTAACATGGATATAGTATTAGGCATTTTATGTTTATTCTTGATAGGTATATGGGTGAGTACGATAATTAACAGTCGAAAACCAGGAAAAAATGAAAGATTTATAGGTTATATTCAAAGATACGATATTGATGGGGAAGGCTATCAATCAGAAGTATGGGAAGTGACTGAGGAGGAAGATTAAGAAGTAAAAACAGCGTCTTCTTTTTAGTATTGCACCTATTTCCAGACAGTCCATTTGTAGTTTTATCCAGATTGATATATAATTTAAGGTAGAGAAAATAGGAGGATCAATCAGATGGAATTAAAAGATTTTACAGAAAAAGAACAGGAAATGATTAAGAATGGGCTGACGACGTCTAAGATTAGTGACAAGGAAACTGCTGAGAAGATTCTTGCGCTTGTCCCACAAGACTTGATTAAGCGAATCCCATTTTTCGTCAGAAAACATGCTACGACACGTACGATTAAACGCATTTCAATCGAACACCCTGAGCTTTACGCTGCAGCTCAAACAAGTGGTGAGATTCCAGAAAAAGAACGAGAAGAATTACGTCAGATTATCACAACTATCTTTGAACAAAAGATGAATAAGCATAGTATTAAGTAGAGAATGAAAAAATATTTTATTGGTGGTTTGGGAAGTAATGTCTATCATAGCAAGGATCTTCTTCAAGAACTAGATTCTCAGGTTTATTTTCTAAATCCATATGAAAAACATCTTCGAGATGAAACAGAATTGAAATCATGGTTTAAAAAATCGATAGAAGAGGAAGAATCTATCTGTCTGATAGGCCATTCTCTTGGAGGAGATTTGGCTCGTTATCTCGCATCGGAATTTCAAGAAGTGAAGAAACTGATTCTTTTGGATGGTGGCTATCTAGATTTAGATAAGATTTTACCTTTAGATACAGAGTTAGAGGAAACTAAAAATTATATCAAATCTCAAATTGTTTCGGACTTAGCTCTTCTTATTTCTAAAGAAAAATCTGAAGCAAAGCATTGGTCAGAAAATATGGAGAAAGCCGTAAGGCAGTCCTATCACTGGAATTCTGAGTATAATAGATATGAGTTGGCTATAAATTATGAAAATATAGAAGCGATACTCCGCTTACGGAGAAAAATACAAGCTTTTAAGAGAGAAGTGGGAGATACCTTGTTTATTAGTCCTCGCTATCCTAATGAAGCTACATGGAGAGAGGAAACACTAAAAGAATTACCAGATTATTTTGATACTATTTTTCTAGAAAACGTTGGCCATGAGCTTTATACTCAAGCACCCAAAAAAATCGCTAGTATGATTAATGAGTGGCTCTCTTATTCTCACTGAGTTGCTTGTATGGCTTGAAATGGTATAAGATGAAAATCTACAAGTCACTAATTCTCATATAACAAAAAAAACGAACAGGCTCTTTTCTGTCATTCAGAAGAGAACTTGTTCGTTTTTATCTTGATTTTCTTAAAAAGCTCGATAAACATAGGGATTTTCTGGTTTATCGACTTTTGTAAAGCTGTCGATTTCCAAGGTTGGGAGATTTTGTTTGAGTTCTTTATGGTAGTGATTGAGCAGTTTTCCTTTGGCCGTAATCCAAGTGTTGTTTTCATACTGCCGGGTATTTCCCTTGGTCAGCAATCCATAGACACCAGAATCTGCGATACAGTGGATAATGCCGAATCGGAACAGAAATTGACTATTGGCATGACTGGGGTCGTTATAGACAAAGCCTGTAAACTGGATTGTCTTACCCTCAAACTCATCTGGATAGTCGTAGATAGCCTCCATGACCTCCATATAGTTTTCATTAGTGATCTGAATGCTATCCTGGGACAAGTATTTATCCGCCGCCGTTCGCATTTCCTTTTCATAGGCTGATTTTGAAAAATAAGAACTGGTGTCTGGTTTCAAATATTGGCTTGTCGTCCCTTCACTTGTCTGAATGGCTAGATCCGTTCCTTCCGATAGGGGGAAATGATAACCTTTAGCAGAAACGGTCTGAGAATCCAAGCTAACAGTTGGGAAAGTTAAGCCGATGACAAGTGGAATAGCCAGAAGAGAAATACTCGTCATCTTGGCCAATCGGCTGTTCAGATGACTGTGGGTTTTGATTTGCTTCATCCAGATATACAATTGAACAATTGCCAAGATAAAGGAAAGCACCATGGAGATATAGGCCAGATAGGAATAGTGCATGTTGATGTACTGGTTTAGTTTGCCCGACAGATGGAGGTAAATAGTCAGTTCAAAATAGCCAGCTAAAACTAAAAATCGAATCATAGGATGACTCCAATCAAGAGAGAATAGGCTAAAACGACCAGAGTCACAATCGTAATGAAGTGACTAATAAATCGTGCTTTCAAGTAATTTTTCATCATGAGAATATTTTTGATATCCAGCATTGGGCCAATGACGAGAAAGGCCAGAACTGGAGCCAAACCGAAACTCGAGAGAAGAGAAGCACCTATAAAGGCATCCGCCTCACTACAGAGCGAAAGAAGAAAGGATAAAATCATCAAGAGCAGGATGGCAAAAAGAGGGGTCGCACTGATAGAGGTCAGAATCCGAGTCGGAACGTAGACCTGTATTATAGAAGCAAAGAGGCAGCCAAATACCAAATAACGCCCCGTATCAAAAAATTCATCAATGGCCTGCACAAAGACTTGAAAAACTTTTTTTGCAGAACTCAAGTAAGAAAAATCATGCTCATGACAAGTCAGACGATTTTCTTTCTGAATCGGTTCTTGCCAGAAAAATCCTAGAAAAATTCCTAGTATTACAGCCACAAGAATGGAACCCAGAGCTCGTAATAGGGCGACATGGAAGGAGTTGCCAAAGGCAGAATAGGTCGCAAAAAGAACAATGGGATTGATAACAGGTGCTGTCACAAGAAAGGGAACGGCCGTGTAACTGGGAACCTTTTTTTCCAGAAAACGATTGATAATGGGGACGATTCCACATTCACAAGAAGGGAAAAGTATACCAACGAAGGTGCCAAAAAAGATTCTCCCCCAACGATTTCGAGGGAGAAAATGATAAACCCTGTCAGGTGTGATATAGACCTCAATCAGCCCTGAGACAATGCTTCCTATCAGAACGAAGGGAAGGGCTTCAATGATAATGGAGAGGAAAATGGCTCCAGTTTGAAGTACACTAGATGGGAGTTGTTGAAAAGCAGTCATCTAGTTTTTCTTTTCTGCTTTGGCTTTTTTCTCTTTGTCATCAGGGAAAGTGACTTGTTTCAAATCTGGGAGTTTAGCAAACTCTTCAAACATCTTGTCCAAGTCGTCTCGTTTTGTAAATTTTACAGCCATAGGTGTACCTCGATTCTAAATTCTACCTCTATTATACTATTATTTTGAGGAAAAGGGAAAAGTTAAAATTGAGTATCTAACGAATAATAGAGTTTGATATATCCTGATATACACTATGATTGTGATATAATAGTTGTGGAATAACGGAGGAAATTATGGATCATGAAAAAAATCGGTCAGATTACCGATGAAGTAAAAGAAATTTTTGATATTGTTCTTGAAGCGAGCGACATAAAGGTCAACAAAGACGGTTTGAGAAGTCATATGATAAAAGGCCATCACAATGATGTGATTCATCATATTGAAGACCTGGAACTCATACTAAGGAACCCAGATTTCGTCGGCATCAATCCACGAGAGAAAGACGCCAGTTTTGAATATGTAAAAAGATTTGATAATAATGTTCTTGTTGCGATTAAGTTGCGATTAAGTTACATAAAAGTGGTGATTTCTTTTATGTTCCGACCATGTATCGTTTACAAGATTACAAGTTACAAAGTCGTATTAAGTCTGGTAGATTGAGAAAACATAACATTAAATTGTCTGAAAATTTATTGACAGATTAGAAAAAACATAGTATAATGAAACGTAAGATGAATTCAGGTTTCCTGAACCGATAGGAGTATACAATGAAAAAACTAGGTTTTGTCCTTTTATCTTCAGCCTTGCTATTGACAGCTTGTGCAGTCCGTTTTGAAAAATCAACCGAGACAACCGATTCGTCCAAGGTGACAGCCTTGTCTGAAGACAAGCAAAAAATGCTTGATAAGGCTACTGCTGACTATAAGACTTTTGTGCAAGACCAAATCGATAAACTGTTGACAGATACAGAAGGCTTTGTCAAACTGTTGAAAGAAGGTAAGTTAGAAGAAGCTAAGAAGGTCTATCCACTGATTCGTATGTCTTATGAGCGTTCAGAACCGATTGCCGAGAGTTTTGGTGAGTCAGATGTCAAGATTGACTTCCGTTTGGCAGACTACATGGACGAAAACAAGACAGAAGAGGGATGGTCAGGTTTCCACCGTATTGAGCGTATCCTTTGGGAAGACAATACAACTAAAGGAACTGAAAGCTATGGTGATCAGTTGGTCAATGATATCAAGGAATTGAAAGCCAAGATTGCAACTGTTGATGTGGACTACAAGGTTATGCTGACTGGGGCAGTCGACTTGCTTAACGAAGTTGCAACAAGTAAGATTACAGGGGAAGAGGAAATTTATTCTCATACAGACTTGTATGACTTCCGTGCCAATATCGAGGGAGCTGAGAAGATTTTCCAACTCTTTAAACCTTTGCTTGAAAAATCAGACGCTAACCTAGTTAAAGAATTGGAAGCGGACTTCAAGTCTGTCAATGATTTGTTGGACAAACACATGACCGACAAGGAACACTACAAGCTCTATACAGATTTGACAACAGAAGATACCAAAGAATTGTCAGAAGCTGTGACAAAACTTGGTGAGCCTCTATCACAAATGGGTAAATTTCTTAGTGGAGAATAAGAGTCATGACTGAAAAAGACGAAAAGTTTTTTGAGAAGAAAATGGACCGTCGAGAATTTCTAAAAAAAGCAGGGATTGGAGGGGCTGGTTTAGCGCTAGGACTCTCTGGTGCTTCTGCTTTTTTCGCACCTAAGCTAGGAAGTCAGGAAAAAATCTCGTACGGAAATGAAAAAATTGCTTTTTATGGCAAGCATCAAGCTGGGATTAGTACGCCCATGCAAAAGAATATCTATTTTGTTGTCTTGGACCTGCATACGACGGATAGAGATAAGATTATCCAGCTATTCAAGGATTGGACGGATTATAGTGCCAAGTTGGTTGAGGGGGAATTGGTCAAAAAAGATGGCCAGAATGCTCTCTTGCCTCCGAGTGATACTGGTGAGACAGTCGGGCTCAACCCTCATCGTTTGACGCTGACTTTTGGTGTGTCTGCGAGTTTCTTGAAAAAGATGAACTTGGAAAACAAGCGTCCTCAAGTTTTCAGGGATTTACCGCCTTTTCCTAAAGAGCAATTGCGTGAAAAATATACTGGTGGAGATATTGTCATCCAGGCCTGTGCAGATGATGAGCAGGTTGCCTTTCACGCTATTCGCAATCTCATCCGTAAGGGGAGAAATGCCGTGACCCTTCGTTGGAGTCAGTCTGGTTTTGCAGCTATCGGGGATCGAATGGAGACTCCGCGTAACCTCTTTGGTTTTAAAGATGGAACAGCAAATCCAACCAAGGAGCAAGACTTTGACCGCGTTATCTGGGCTGATAGTAAGGATTGGATGGAAAATGGTTCATATATGGCAGTTCGTCGGATTCAGATGTTTTTAGAGACTTGGGATCGCACTAGTCTTGAAGAACAAGAAAATACTTTTGGTCGTTACAAGGAAAGTGGTGCTCCCTTTGGTAAGAAGAATGAGTTTGATGAAGTGGATTTGAGTCTCTTACCTGATGATTCGCATGTTCGTTTAGCTAAGGAAGTAGACAAGCCCCTTTTGCGACGTTCTTATTCTTACTCTGATGGAATTGATGAAAAAACTGGCCAGTTTGATACAGGATTGCTTTTCATTTCTTTCCAGAAGGATCCTGATAACTTTGTCAAGGTTCAAACCAATCTAGGTGCTACTGATAAGATGAATGAATATATCACTCACATCGGTAGTGGACTCTTTGCTTGCTTTGGTGGTGTGGAGAAAGGAGGCTACATTGGTCAGAAATTATTGGAAGGCTAGAAGCTGGTTACTAGTTTTAGCTTTGTCATTTTTAATTCTTTCCCCAGTAGGTGCCCAAGAAAGCTTGAGTTCTTACTTTGTGAAAATCACAGATGCTTCTAAAGCAGTGAAAAATGGGAATCAGTCTGAGGCCCAGAAACTTGTTCAAGAGATGGCATCAGACTTTGAAAGAGTAGAAGATAGCAATTCTGAGGCTGGTAAAGTCGTTAAGGAAAAGTTAGCTCAGTCAGGCGAGATTACTGAAGACAAACTCACCGAAATTTCTGCAGCCCTATTAGCCTTTGAAAAAGAACAAAATCCTGTTGACCTAGATGCGGAAAAAGAAAAATTGGTAAACCGTCTAAGTCCTTGTTTTGAAGCCTTAGAGCAGGCCATTGCCTCCAAAGATTTGGAAAAGGTACGAGAAGCTTTTAAGAAAATGAATTCCACTTGGACTATCAATGAAAGTGTGGTTCGTGACAATAGTACGGCCCATTATGGACGTGTTGAAACAGCTATTTCTTTCTTGCGTAGTAGTATGGAAACCGAGCCTACGGATTTTAACTCCATCCAGACTTCCTTTGAGGACTTAAAAAAGGCTATCGATGATTTTGCAAGCGGAAAAGAAGTCGCAGAAGCATCTTCTGATTTAAGTCTCAAAGATGGTATTGCTCTTTTGAAGAAAGCTTTGGAACAATTCCAAGCTGGTGACCAAGCATCAGGAGCAGCTAGCATGAAGGAATTCATCACTATCTGGCCAACGATTGAGGGTTCTGTTAGCACGACCAATCCTTCCCTCTATACACGAGTGGAAAGTGAAAGCCCTGTGATTATGGTCAAGGGAGGTGAGAAGGAATACCAAGAAAAATTAGAAAAACTGATTGCAGATTTATCACAAATTGATACTAGCGCACGTTACAATGCCTTTGATGCTATGCTGATTCTTCTAAGAGAAGGAGTAGAGGCCCTCTTAATCGTCATGGCCTTGGTGACGACCTTGAAAGCAGCCAAGATGCGAAAAGGGCTCAAGTGGGTTTATGGTGGTGCTATCACTGGAATCATGGCCAGTCTCCTTATTGCCTTCATCCTGCAAATTTCCTTTCCAGTAGTAACATCAGGCTCCAATCGTGAAATCATCGAAGGAGCAGTGGGGATTTTTGCGGTAGCTATGATGATTTTGATTGGAATCTGGCTCCACAGCAAATCCTCGGTCAAAAAATGGAATACCTTTATGGAGTCACAAATGGAAACAGTGACCAAAACAGGCTCCTTTATTTCCATGTTTGCCCTCAGTTTTCTAGCTGTTTTCCGTGAGGGAGCAGAAACCATTCTCTTTTATGTTGGGATTTTACCAAGAATTTCCAGTTTTGAATTTGTCTTGGGAATTTCACTTGCCTTGCTGGTTCTGGTAATTATTGCCCTTGTGATGAACAAGGCCAGTCAATTCTTCCTGCCACATAAGGTCTTCTTTATCCTGACTTGGATGATTTATGCCCTAGCCTTCAAGATGCTGGGGGTTAGTATCCATGCTCTTCAGTTGACCAATATGGCACCAAATCACTTAGTGACAGGCTTTCCAACGATCGACTTGCTTGGAATTTATCCAAGTTGGGAAGGCTTGGTTAGCCAGCTAGTCTTTGTTATTATTGTCTTGATTGTCACTTTTAGACAGGGTGAAAAATAAATGGATAGAAAAGAATTGACAATCGTTGAACATCTGGTAGAATTTAGAAAGAGACTATTGGCAGTAGTCATTTGTTTCTTTTTGGTATTCTCTGCTTCTCTGCTGTTTGCAGACCAGATTTACCAGTATGTGACCCAATCTTTTCAGCAAAAGTTGATTGTTTTAGGGCCTAATGATATTTTATGGATTTACATACGTTTGGCTAGTCTGATGGCCTTTACTATCACCTTGCCTTACACGGTGTATCATATTTGGTCTTTCATTAAACCCGGTTTAAAGAAGGAAGAAGCTAGAGCTGTCTTTGCCTATATTCCAGCTAGTTTCCTTTGTTTTCTAGTTGGACTGGCTTTTGGTTTTTACTTTGTAACACCGGCCTTACTTCAGGTTTTATTAGGGTTGGGAGAAGGTCTATTTGAAACGCAGTTAACCGCCCAAAATTATCTGTCTTTTGTTTTTCAAACGACCTTGCCTTTGGCTCTGATTTTTGAATTGCCAGTTATCATTGCCTTTTTGACGTCGATTGGACTCATTGGACCAGAATTATTGACTGCTTATCGCCGATATGCCTATTTTATCTTATTGGTACTCGCAGTCATCTTAACACCAGCTGACTTTGTCAGCGATTTGGCAATGACTGCCCCCTTGATATTACTCTATGAATTAAGTATTGCTATTAGCAAACACATTATGAAACGCAAGCAGAAAGGAGAGAGGAATGGGAATCTTACGTGATATTGGAGCACCAGGATTGATTATCATCGTTTTAGGAGCTCTCTTGATATTTGGACCAAAACGATTGCCTGAACTAGGCGAGTCAATCGGTAAAATGCTATCTGAATTTAAAAAAGCAGTTAAAGGAGCTGAAAATCAAGATAAGGAAGACTAAACCTTGTCTAATAAAAAACTTTGTACTCTGGAAGCCATCGCGTGGCTAGCTAGAGTGCAAAGTTTTTTTATTTTTTAGTTAAAATGAAGACTGTGTTCCTTATAAGTACAAGGTTATTAAGAGAGTGGTGGACATTAAAATGATGATTTTGAGTTTTTGTTATTTTTGCTTTGGAGCAAGGTAACATAGTCACTTTTGGTGTGAAATAAGTGGGAAAGAAAAACAGTTCTTTGAGTCTGGTCGATAAAGTAAAGCAAGATATACTGACCGATAATTTTTCCTCGCGTAGGGTACTTACTGTTGATTTTTAGTCCGATTTTTTCATCTGCATCAAAGCCAGCTTCAGGAAAAGTTTCTAAACTTTTTAAGCCGTCTAAAATTCTGGCTACAGTATTCTTAGCAGACTGAGGTGATAAAAGAACAGTAGTAATGTAGTCATGGATATTGTCAATTGCCTGACTCACTTCAGTAGAAAGACTCACTTTATAAGCCATATCGTAGCCTCATATTGTCTAGGGAAGTTCCTTGTCCGGATTCGTATTCTCTTAAGGAGCGTTCAGATTGGGCTTGTAGTTCCTGAATCAATCGCTCACGATGTATATCTTCTGCAGTTTTTATTGGTAAATCCTGTTCGAGAACAATCTGCTCGATAAAAAGACTAATAGCATCCGTCATAGTCATTCCTTTTTCCTTGATGATAGCTCTAGCTTGTTCCATTGATGACTCATTGATTTTAAAATTGTATTGCTTAGTAAGTGATGTCGTCATGGTATATCTCCAATCTATACTATATATAGCTAGTATATATCTTTTATATTTTTTAGGCAAGAGAAAACTTTGTACTCTAGAAACTATCGAGAGTGTAAAGTTTTTTTAGTTTGGAACATGAAAACAGCAGTTGATTTCAAGAAACAAAAAAGAACAGCCGAAGCTGTCTTTTTATCATTATTTGAGACCGTATTTTTTGTTGAAACGATCCACGCGTCCATCTGCTTGAGTGAACTTTTGACGTCCAGTGTAGAATGGGTGTGAGTCTGATGAAATTTCCACACGGATCAATGGGTAAGTTTCACCTTCGAACTCAACTGTTTCGTTAGAGCGTTTTGTTGAACCGCTAAGGAATTGGTAACCAGTAGTTGTGTCCATGAAGACAACTGGGCGATATTCTGGATGGATATCTTTTTTCATTTTGCAATATTTCCTTTCTGCCATGGTCTCTTTGCGAGCCATAGATTGTTACCATACTAGTCTATCAGATTCTGAAAAGTTTGGCAAGTATTTTATCAGTTTTTAAGCAAGTTTTTTAACTTTTGGTAGATGATTTCGTTTTCTTCTAGGCTATAGGAATTAGCACCGCTTGCTAGAGGATGGCCTCCACCATCATGTTCTTTGGCAATTTCATTGATAGGATGAATTTTACTGCGTAAGCGAACGCGGTAGTGGCCAACAGCCTGCTCCACAAAAATTCCCCAGAGACTAACACTATCAATGCGTCCAGGTGCACCGACAATGGCTGCAGTTTCAGCATCGGTAACATTAAATTGTTTCAAGACTTCTTGACTCAGGATAACTCGCGCTGCACCATTTTCATCCACTTCCAGATGGTCGTAGATGTAGCCTTGAAGTTTAGCAATTTTGTAACTCATAGTGTCCATTTTGCGAGTGAGAGCCGCAAAGTCAAAGTTCTGTTCTCTTAGATAGGCAGCCAGACGAAGAGTCCGTGCAGTGGTAGAAGGGTAGAGGAAGCGACCTGTATCACCAACAATTCCTGCAAAGAGCAACTCAGCAGCTCGATCTGACAAGGCCAGTTGGGTTGTTTGGGCAAATAGAGTAATCATCTCGCTAGCGCTGCTTGAACTAGTATCCACCCAAGATAGGTCACCATATACATCATCATTTGGATGGTGGTCAATCTTAATGAGAAAATCACCTTGACGATAGCGCTTATCATCGATACGAGCAGTATTAGCTGTATCACAGACGATGACAAGGGCACCTTGGTAGGCACTATCTTCAACAAGATCCATCTCAGCCATCCAAGTTAGAGTTGGTTCATCATAACCAACGGCTTTGATGGTTTTTTCAGGGAAATGATGTTTGAGAAGAGCTTTCAAACCCACCTGACTTCCCAAGGCATCAGGGTCTGGTTTCATATGACGATGAATGATAATCGTGTCGTATTCTTTGATTTTTTCTAAAATTTGATGGCAAATTTCCATAAATAACCTCAATTCTTTCTCATTTCATTGTAGCACAAGAATTTTTATTTTTAAAATGAAAAAGATGTGATATAATGGAGAAAGATAAATTGAGGAGGACGATATGGTATTAGCAAAAATTGTATTTGCCAGTATGACCGGTAATACCGAAGAAATTGCAGATATTGTAGCAGACAAATTACGTGACTTGGGCTTGGATGTTGATGTTGATGAATGTACAACTGTTGATGCTTCAGACTTCTTGGAAGCAGACATCGCTATCGTTGCGACCTATACTTATGGTGATGGAGAATTGCCAGATGAGATGATGGACTTCTACGAAGACCTAGCAGATCTCAACTTGAATGGCAAAATCTACGGAGTGGTTGGTTCAGGAGATACCTTCTACGATGAATTCTGTAAGGCTGTTGATGACTTTGATCGTGTTTTTGTTTCGACAGGAGCAGAAAAAGGTTCAGAATGTGTTAAAGTTGATCTCTCTGCTGAGGAAGAAGACATTGAGCGCTTGGAACAATTCGCAGAAGAATTGGCTGCTAAAGTAGGATAAGTATAAAAGTGCGCTGATGTAATCAATCAGTGCATTTTTCTTATCGTGAGTTAGGATTTTACTAGCCTATTTGGTGGCTTTTTGATACAATAATTCAAATAAAGGAGGAGACTGTATGGATTTAGATAGTATTCGTCAAGAAATTGATCAAATCGACGACCAAATCGTCAAGCTCTTAGAAGAACGAATGCATTTGGTTGAGGGTGTAGTTGCCTATAAGAAAGCTTCAGGTAAACCGATTTTAGATACCAAGAGAGAAGCGGTTATTTTTGAAAAGGTTAGAAGTCGTGTAGGAGATAAGCGCTATCAGGAAACTATTGTCGCGACTTTTTCGGACATACTCAAACGTTCGCGTGATTATCAGAATCAGAATATCAAATGAAAAAAGAACAATTTTATCCGCTAGGCATTTTTATAGCTGCTATGTTGGGCGGACTTGTGCGCTACCTTGTTTCTACTTGGTTATCAGCCAGTCCAGACTTTCCTTGGGGCACTCTCTTTGTCAACTATCTGGGAATTTTCTGCTTGATTTATCTTGTCAAGGGATATCTGGTCTATAAGGGGACTAGTAAGGGCTTGATTTTAGCACTAGGGACGGGCTTTTGTGGAGGTTTAACAACTTTTTCCAGCCTAATGCTTGATACTGTGAAGCTGCTTGATACAGGGCGTTATCTTAGTTTAGTCCTGTATTTGCTTTTGAGCATCGGTGGAGGCCTACTCTTAGCTTATTTTCTAGGGAGGAAGAAATGGTAATCGTCTATCTTGCAATTGCTTGTGGTTTCGGAGCTTTAGTGCGCTATTTCTTTTCCCGCTATAATCAAACTTCTAAATTGCCCCTCGGAACGCTCATAGTCAATCTTCTAGGTTGTTTTTTAATTGGATTATTCTACAATCATGTGGAGTCTAAGGAAGTCTATGCTATTTTAGCAACAGGATTTTGTGGAGGTTTGACAACTTTTTCGACCTTGAATGACGAACTCCAAAGATTGTTAAGTGATAGGAAGGGATTTTATTCTTATTTAGCTTTGACCTACCTCGGTGGTTTGATTGCGATTTTTTTAGGAATTCTGCTATAAATTTCTTTACTTTTTTGTGGAAATTTGGTAAACTGTATCTTGTGTGTAATGGACGCACAAAAATACAGTTTATCCGCTGAGGAAGATTCTTCAAGATTGACAAAGATAGGAGAATAAAATGAATCCATTAATCCAAAGCTTGACTGAAGGTCAACTTCGTACAGATATCCCATCATTCCGTCCTGGTGACACTGTTCGTGTACACGCGAAAGTTGTCGAAGGTAACCGTGAACGTATCCAGATTTTTGAAGGTGTTGTTATCGCACGTAAAGGTGCTGGTATCTCAGAAAACTACACAGTTCGTAAAATCTCTAACGGTGTAGGTGTTGAGCGTATCTTCCCCATCCACACTCCACGTGTTGAAAAAATCGAAGTTGTTCGTTACGGTAAAGTACGTCGTGCGAAATTGTACTACTTGCGTGCTCTTCAAGGTAAGGCAGCTCGTATCAAAGAAATCCGTCGTTAATTCGACTAAAACTCTGCTTTTTCAGCAGAGTTTTTATCTAGCTCCCTTAGTTCAATGGATATAACAACTCCCTCCTAAGGAGTAGTTGCAGGTTCGATTCCTGCAGGGGGCATAATAAGAAGCGTAAAGAAACATAAAGAATATTCAAAGTGTTTATTTGTAGGCAATCATCACAATTTAGTTTTTTAAAATAGGTTAGTATTTTTGGAATCTTTGACCAAAGTGTGACCAAAATTTGACCAAAAGTCAATGAATATAGAATAAAGTAGATCAGGAAGCTGGTCTATTTTATTTTGTAGTTATTGAGAAAAAGTGGTTTGTTTTAATTTGACTATTATACACATAATGCGTATAATAGTAAGTGTAAGGAGGTAACGAATATATATGCCACTTACAGGTAAAGAAATGGTGAAACTAGCTCTTGAGAATGGATGGGTTGAAGTTCGTCAAAGAGGAAGTCATCATCATTTTAAGAAAGAGGGTTTTTCTTATCTTGTCACGATTCCAGTTCATGGAAATGAAGATTTGGTAAAGGGATTGGAGAGAAAGATTCTCAAAGATTTAGGATTGTAATTTTTACTTTCCTAAGTCTTTTTACATCAGAGGTAGTAGAATGTTGGGGGTAGTAGAATGTTAAAAACGTATCCAGCTATTTTTCATAAAGAAGGAACAGGATATTGGGTAGAATTTCCAGAATTTGGTGGTGGTACAGAAGGAAAAAATATCGAAGAAGCGATGAAAAATGCTCGAGAAATGCTTGAAAATGTTTTAGCTTCTTATATCGATGAAGGGATGGCGTTGCCTACTCCAAGTGATATTTTAAAGATTGAAGTTTCAGATGGTTTTGTATCAATGATTCAAGTTGATCCTGCGCCTTTTGTGAGAAGTAACAAGGCGATTAGAAAGAACGTGACCGTTCCTGAATGGCTAGTTCGTCTTGCTGATCGAGAAAAGATTAACTATTCAGAAGTTTTGGCACAAGCATTAGAGAAGAAGTTGCAAGTTTAAATTTAAAGACTGTATTTATTAGGGAATAAGTTTGATATGTATTGGTAAAAGTGATACAATAGATATACAAGAAGAAAAGGAGAAATGCTATGTCACAAATTGCTGTAAGAGTAGATGATGAATTGAAAAAAGAAGCGACTGCGATTTTTAATGAGTTGGGGTTGGATATGTCAACTGCTGTGAAGTTATTTTTGAAGCAAAGTGTGTTGACAAGAAGTATTCCTTTTGAAGTTAAACTTGATTCTGAGTAAGGTGAAATAAAAGTGTGGATAGATATAATCTAAAGGGGTTCGGTTATGGTTTATACAATAGATCAGATAAAGGAAAAAATTGTTCCTGTTGCTAAACAATATGATTTATCTAAAATTTATCTATTTGGCTCTTATGCTAGGGGCGAAGCTGATGGGAAAAGTGATGTTGATATTGCTTTGGAGTTAGAGGATGATTCTATATATTTTGATGTATATGGTAGACTTTTGACTATTTTTGATGGTAATATAGATATTCTATTGGTTAGTGATTTACTTTCTCCAAAAACAAACATTGGGAAGTTAGTCAAGAAAAATTTTTTGAATGATAGAGAGGTTATTTATGAGAAGTCAATCTCTTGAAACTGATATAGCATATTTGAAGGATATGGTTTTATATCTTGATAAGGCCGATGCTGTTTTGTATAAAGCAAGAAGATATAATTTACCTTTAGATGATGATATGGTAGTTGATTCTATCGCTATGAATTTAGGACAGGTAGGAGAACAGTTATCGTTAGGCAAATTATCAGAGGAAGTAAAACAGAAGTATTCAGATAGGATAAACTGGACTCAGATAAAAGGTTTTAGAAATTTTATTTATCATAATTATTCTAACTTAAATTTTAAAATTATAGAGGGTATATTGAAGGAATCTGTTCCCAAAACGAAAGAATCTTTACACTCGATTATAAGAGAATTAGAAGGTGAATTATAAAATAGAAAATGAAAGAGAAACTCTAAAAACGTATGGAAGATTTGCTAGAAATCGACAAATTTTATTCCTCAAAAAACGAATACTTCCATAAGAGAAATTATTATTGATGAAGATTTAATATCTGTATTGGATGCATTGAAAGAGGAACAAGATAAGGTTCTTTATAATCGTGAAGAATTAAAGAAATATGATTTGGTCTCTTGTGATAGAAGGTATAAACTTTCTACAAATTATGGATTGAATAAATACTTGAAAGTATTTTTATCCGAACTTGGGATAGGTAGCCAAACCATGATAGCAAAAGCAGGCAGGCATATTTACGGTTTATATTTATTAGACTTCCTGCAAAACTAGAATCCTAGTTCATGATTGATAATACCAACAATCAAATTCATTCGTAAGCCGAAGCGTTTACGATGATTTCGATAGGTTGTTGAAAAAATTTTAAACGTTTTCATAGTGAAATGAAATAAGAACAGGACAAATCGATCAGGACAGTCAAATCGATTTCTAACAATGTTTTAGAAGTAGATGTGTACTATTCTAGTTTCAATCTACTATACTCTGTCAAAAATATTCTCAACCTTGATTCTCTCCTTAGATAGCGCATGGTTACAGGCTTTATCTTCAGCTGTTAGCAGCTTGAGTTTGCTGGATTTCCTCGGAGTTTGCGCTTGAGGATATAGCTTCATGAGCCCTTGATAAGCACTGTCAGCCAAGATTTTACCAGCTTGTCCGATATTTCTGCGACTCATTTTGAACAACTTCATATCATGACAATAGTTCACAGCGAGCTCCAAAGAAACAATTCTCCCTTGACTTGTGACAATCGCTTAAGCCTTCATAGCGTGGCATTTCTTTTTACCAGAATCATTCTCTAATTGTTTTTTTAGAACGATTGATTTTTACTTCCGTCGCATCAATCATTACCGTGTCCTCAGAACTGAGAGGAGGTCTTGAAATCGTAAAACCACTTTGAACAAGAGTTACTTCAACCCATTGACTCCGATGGGTTAAGTTGCTTTCGTGGATACCAAAATCAGCCGCAATTTGTTCATAAGTGCGGTATTCTCGCACATATTGAAGAGTGGCCATAAGAAGGTCTTCTAGGCTTAATTTAGGTTTTTATCCATCTTTTGCGTGTTTAATTTTTAATACGGCTAACATCTCTTCAAAAGTCGTGCGCTGAACACCAACCAGGAGCTTAAATCGTGCATCAGTTAGTTGTTTACTTGCTTCATAATTCATAGAACTATTCTACCATATTTTGTTTCGCAGGAAGTCTATTATCAAAAGGTGTTGATATATGGGCTGTTTCAAGATTACTAAGGCATAAAGATATACAACAAATTATTCAAACTTACGGACATACTCTAAAAGAGGGTTATTGATAAATAGTATAGGAAGAGCCTTAAAATAAGGTTTTTTCTATTTATCGATTCCAGCAGGGGTATGTAATTAGATACTATAGTAGATTGAAACTAGAATAGTGTATCTGGACTTCTAAAACATTACTAGAAATTGATTTGTCCTATTCCTATTTCATTTTACTATAAAAACCGCTCAACTGAGCGGTTTTCGTCTATTCATACCCTCTTACAGTACCCATGTTCGGATGGCATGGGCAACACCGGATTCGTCATTTGTTTTAGTGATGTATTTGGCGATTTTTTTGATTTCTGGATTTCCATTTTCCATGACAACGGGGTTCCCAACGACTTCCAGCATGGCACGGTCATTTTCTTCGTCACCGATAGCCATGGTTTGATTTTTGGTCAATCCGAGTTTTTCAGCTAGGTGAGTGATGGCTGACCCCTTGTCTACATTCTTTTTAAGGAGTTCGAGGTAGAAAGGAGCAGACTTGTTGATAGAGTAGCGTTCGTAAAATTCTGCTGGTATCTTTTCAATTGCAGCATCGAGAACCTCAGGCTCATCGATGAACATACACTTGACGATTTCCTTGTCAGCCATTTCTTCAGGTGTGCGGTAGAAGATAGGCATGTTGACGAGGGTTGATTCGTGCACAGTGTATGTTCCGATATTGCGATTGGCAGTATAGATACCGTCCTTAGTAATAGCATGCATGTGGACACCGAGCTTACGACTGAGAAATTCCATATCCAGATAATCCTCATAAGTCAAGGATTCGCTGATAATCTCATGCCCTGTAGCAGTTTCTTGGACAAGGGCACCATTGAAGGTCACAACATAGTCACCCTCGTCTCTCAACTGCAAGTCGTCCAGAAGTTTGGCAACACCTGCGATAGGGCGGCCAGTTGCAATGACGACTTTGACACCAGCTTCTTTGGCATCTTGGATGGCAGAAAAGACTTCAGGAGTAATCTCCTTTTGACTGTTGACTAGGGTTCCGTCAATATCGACAGCGATTAGTTTAATACTCATAAAATTCCTCTTCTAGTTTTTATTTGGGGTAAAATGATCGTTCTCAATCAAGTGTAAAAATTGCTGGGTAATGCTTGCAAAGATGCTGTTTTGGTCCAACATTTCTTTTGGAAAATAAAAGCGATTATCTCCGTGGCGACTGCCAGCAAGGGATTGGACGATAGGAGACAGGCTAGAGAGTTCGGCCAGTTGACCATTTTTTTGTAAAATCTCAATCTGTGTCCGTGGGTTTTCAGATTCGGGACGATAGATATCATAAGGGAGGTCAAAGTTCTTATGAATGGCAGTGTAGTAGTCGGGATCAAAGCCGATATCCTCAACCAATTTTCTCATGCTAGCGAGTTGGTCTTGGTTCTCTTGTGAAAAGGTAATGGATTTAAAGACCTTGCGGTTGACAAAGCGTTGCGATAAATCTGCAAGAATCTTGTCAGGACTGGTCATCCAAAGCTGGAAGTAGGTATTCATCACGCCATCATCCAGAGCCAGATAGTCAGTCAAGGTCACATTTTTTTCGAAGAAAGGCAGGAGGTGTGGAGAAGTTCGGGCAAAGAAATCCTTGTCCTCAGGATAGAGTTCCTTGGCGCGTTTGAGAAGATTCTGTAGGAGAACTTCCATGGCGCGTGTTGCGGGGTGGAAATAAACCTGCATGTACATCTGGTAGCGACTGAGGACGTAGTCTTCAATGGCGTGCATGCCATTGCGCTGAAAGGCGATACCATTTTCGACAGGACGAATGACTCGGAGGATGCGAGTCAGGTCAAATTCCCCATAGGATGCTCCTGTAAAATAGGAGTCACGCAAGAGATAGTCCATGCGGTCTGCATCAATCTGGCTAGAAATGAGTTGTACGACCTGCTTGTTAGAATAGGTATGGTCGATGACACTGGCAACCTTTTCTGGGAAATCAGGCGCCACTTGTAGCAGGACTTGGTGAATCTCCGTTTCAGGACTTTGGATAATCTCCTGAGTAATGGCCTCATGATCTGTATCAAAGAGATGTTCAAAAGTATGGGAGTAGGCACCATGCCCAAGGTCATGTAGGAGGGCCGCGGTCATGGTCAAGAGAGACTCGGCAGGATTCCATTCTTCAGGATATTTTTCTTCAAAAATCTCCGTGATGCGACGAGCAATCTCATAGACTCCAAGACAATGGGAGAAGCGACTGTGTTCTCCACCGTGGAAGGTATAACTGGAAGTTCCCAGTTGCTTAATACGGCGCAAACGTTGAAATTCTTTTGTATTGATCAAGTCATAGATGATTTGATTATTGACATGGATGTAGTTGTGAACTGGGTCACGGAATACTTTTTCGTTCATATGACCATTATAGCAAAAAGCTAGAGTTTTTGGTAAAATAGTAGGACAAGAGACAAGAAAGAGGACCTGATGTGAAGATTCGGATGCGAAATACGATTCAGTTTGATGAGCAGTTGGAAGTGATTGACCAGCTTTATGACGTGGAAGTGCATAAAAAAGGAGATTATAGCTACCTGCTTTTCTATAATGAAGAAAAGGAAAAAGTAGTGATTAAATTTCATGGTCAAGAACTGGTGATGAGCCGATTTTCCAATCCCAAGACCATTATGCGCTTTCTAAAGAATAGCGATAGTTTAGCCTATATTCCTACACCTATGGGCATGCAGGAGTTTATCATCCAAACGAGCCATTATCAAGTTGATAGGCAAAAGATTGAACTAGATTATCAACTACAAAATCAAGAGGGACATCCTTTTGCCAGCTATCAATTGGAAATTACTTGGGGCTAGGCTCATGTCTTTTTCAAATTTAGCTATCTATCTTCTTGGATCGGCTTCCTAGTGTGGTAGATTAGGCTAATTTTTGGTATAATAAAAGTTATGGAAATCGAAAAAACCAATCGTATGAATGCGCTCTTTGAATTTTATGCGGCGCTTTTGACAGACAAGCAAATGAATTATATCGAGCTCTACTACGCTGATGATTACAGCCTCGCTGAGATTGCCGAAGAGTTTGGTGTCAGTCGTCAGGCTGTTTACGACAATATCAAGCGGACAGAAAAGATTCTGGAAGATTATGAGATGAAATTGCACATGTACTCGGACTACATTGTCCGTAGTCAGATTTTTGACCAGATCTTGGAGCGTTATCCCAAGGATAACTTTCTGCAGGAGCAGATAGAAATTTTAACAAGCATTGATAATAGAGAATAAGAGGAAGAAACATGGCATTTGAAAGTTTAACAGAACGTTTGCAGAACGTCTTTAAAAATCTACGTAAAAAAGGAAAAATCTCTGAATCTGATGTCCAAGAGGCAACTAAAGAGATTCGCTTGGCCTTGCTTGAGGCCGACGTTGCCTTGCCTGTTGTAAAGGACTTTATCAAGAAAGTTCGTGAGCGTGCAGTCGGGCATGAGGTCATTGATACCCTTAATCCAGCGCAACAGATTATTAAAATAGTTGATGAGGAACTGACAGCTGTTTTAGGTTCTGATACAGCGGAGATTATCAAGTCACCTAAGATTCCTACAATCATCATGATGGTTGGTTTGCAGGGGGCTGGTAAAACAACCTTTGCTGGTAAATTGGCCAACAAACTCAAGAAAGAAGAAAATGCTCGTCCTTTGATGATTGCGGCGGATATTTACCGTCCTGCGGCTATTGATCAGCTTAAAACCTTGGGGCAACAGATTGATGTGCCTGTCTTCGCTCTTGGGACAGAGGTTCCAGCTGTTGATATTGTACGTCAAGGTTTGGAGCAAGCCCAAACTAATCATAACGACTATGTCTTGATTGATACTGCGGGTCGTTTGCAGATTGATGAGCTCCTCATGAATGAGCTTCGTGATGTGAAAGTATTGGCTCAACCAAATGAAATCTTGCTTGTCGTTGATGCTATGATTGGTCAGGAAGCAGCCAATGTTGCGCATGAGTTTAATGCTCAGTTGGAAGTAACTGGGGTTATCCTTACCAAGATTGATGGCGATACTCGTGGTGGTGCGGCTCTATCTGTTCGTCACATCACTGGAAAACCAATCAAGTTCACTGGTACAGGTGAAAAAATTACAGATATCGAAACCTTCCACCCAGACCGCATGTCTAGCCGTATCCTTGGTATGGGGGATATGCTCACTCTGATTGAGAAAGCTTCTCAGGAATACGATGAGCAAAAAGCTCTTGAAATGGCTGAGAAGATGCGTGAAAACACCTTTGATTTCAATGATTTCATTGCTCAGTTGGATCAGGTGCAAAACATGGGCCCAATGGAAGACTTGCTCAAGATGATTCCAGGTATGGCTAACAATCCAGCCCTTCAAAACATGAAGGTAGATGAGCGTCAGATTGCTCGCAAACGTGCTATTGTGTCTTCAATGACACCTGAAGAGCGTGAAAATCCAGATTTGTTAAATCCAAGCCGTCGTCGTCGTATCGCTGCAGGTTCTGGAAATACATTTGTCGAAGTCAATAAATTTATCAAGGACTTTAACCAGGCTAAACAGCTCATGCAGGGTGTCATGTCTGGAGATATGAATAAAATGATGAAGCAAATGGGAATCAATCCAAACAATCTTCCCAAAAATATGCCAAATATGGGAGGAATGGATATGTCTGCCCTTGAAGGAATGATGGGACAAGGTGGTATGCCTGACTTATCAGCTCTCGGAGGAGCAGGAATGCCCGATATGAGCCAGATGTTTGGTGGCGGACTCAAAGGTAAAATCGGTGAATTTGCCATGAAACAGTCTATGAAACGCATGGCGAATAAAATGAAAAAAGCGAAGAAGAAACGCAAGTAAGACGAAGGAAGGCCGCAGAGCTTTCCTTTTTTAGAAAAATAATAAAGGTCTATTTTGAATCTGTAAAGAATAAAAAATAATAATACTCAATGAAAATCAAATAGCAAACTAGGAAGCTAGCCGCAAGCTGCTCAAAACACTGTTTTNNNNAGTCAGTCACATATATACGGTAAGGCGACGTTGATGTGGTTTGAAGAGATTTTTGAAGAGTATAAATATAAAGAAAAATCAGAAATTGAGATTAGAGAACTCTTTTGATTTCAATCCTTATTTTTGATAAAATGAAGCTGTAATGTATTAAAAATGAAGCATTACAAAGATAGGATAAGCCAACTTAATTTGTTAGAAAATTAAAATTACAAAAGCTTGACAAAGCTAAGAAAGGATACTACCATGAGCACAGCACAGCACAGCACACAGGTGAAAACTCTGGACTTGAGAAATTAACTCTCACTTCAAAAGATGTTTTTACAGATAATATTTCAAAAATTGGTCAACTTTTTCCTGAAGTTCTGACGGAAAAGAGGGATGAATACGGCAGATTACGTCCTGCGATTGACTTTGAGAAGCTTAAACAGTTTTTATCAGAGGAAATTGTGGATGGTCGAGAATCCTATGAGTTTACTTGGGTTGGAAAGCGTGAAGCTATTGCAGAAGCTGGGCGACCAACTACTAAAACCCTAAGACCAGATCTTGATGAAAGTGTTGACTTTGAAAACAGTGAAAATGTCTTTATTACTGGAGATAATTTAGAAGTCTTAAAAATCTTACAAGAATCCTATCTAGGAAAAATCGATATGATTTATATCGATCCACCCTATAATACAGGAAAAGACTTTGTATATTCTGATAAGTTCCAAAAAACAGACGAAGAGTTGAAGGAAGAGATGGAACTTTTGGATGAAGAAGGACGCCAGGTAGTTGGGCTTACAAAAAATGAAAAGACTTCGGCCCGTTATCACTCAGACTGGCTCAATATGATGTATCCACGTCTCCGCCTAGCACGTAATCTCCTCAAGGATTCAGGTGTTATCTTTATTTCTATCGATGATAATGAACAAGCTAACCTCAAAGCTATCTGTGATGAGATATTTGGGGAGGAGAATTTTGTAGCAGGTGTAATTTGGAATAATAAATACACAGTTTCAAATGATACTGATATTTCGTACCAACACGAGAGTATATTAATTTACTCAAAAAATAGAAATTTTGGACAATTAAATTTATTACCACGTACTGAAAAACAAAATAAAAGTTATAAAAACAGGGATGATGACCCAAGAGGTCCGTGGAAATCCACCCCGATTCATGCTAGGAGTGGTAGCTTATCAAGTATTTATACTATTAGATTTCCTAACGGAGTTGAATGGACTTCTCCACAAGGAACATATCCTCGATATTCCAAAAACAAATTAGAAGATTTATACAATGATAATAGACTTTATTTTAATAAGAATGGAGGAGTAGATAAAAAAACATTTTTATCAGAGGTTAGAGATGGTGTAACAGTTGGAACCCTTTGGAATTATGAAGAAGTGGGACATTCACATGGTAACAATGAAGAATTAGCATTATTAATTAAGAAGGGTATGTTTAATGACCCTAAGGGAACTAAGCTATTAAGAAAAATTTTGAAGATTGGAAGTAAGAAAGATTCTATTGTATTAGATTTTTTCGGTGGTTCGGGTACTACGGCGGATGCAGTCATGCAACTGAATGCTGAAGATGGTGGAAATCGTAAGTTTATTCTGTGTACGTTGGATGAGGAAGTAGCAGATAAGTCTGCTGCTAAAGAAGCAGGTTATGAAACCATTGACCAAATTTCACGTGAGCGGATTCGTCGTGCTGCCGCCAAGATTCAAGAGGAGCATCCAGAGTTGGTTGACAAGCAGGACTTTGGATTTAAGGCTTACAAACTAGATTCTTCTAATTTTAAGGATGTTTCAGCTAGACCGGATCAATTTATTCAAGGAGAACTATTTGATAGTGTATCCAATATCAAGGAAGGACGTACTGGCCTTGACTTACTTTTCCAAGTTATTCTGACATGGGGAATGGAACTGTCACTAGCCATTGATTTGGATAAGGTAGCAGGAGCAGAAGTTTATGACGTAGATCAAGGTTCGCTCATGGCTTGTTTCGAAGATGAAATATCAGAAGAAGTAATCCGTCACATCGCTCAAGCACAACCACTTCGTGCCGTTTTCCGTGATAGCTCATTTGCCAATTCAGCAGATAAAATTAACGTAAGTGAAATCTTCAAAGAATTATCACCACATACAAAAGTGAAGGTGGTGTAATGTGAGCGAAATTCTAGATTTTAAAGATAGAGATATAGACTATGAGATTAATTTAAAATGCAATTCGATAGATACTGTAAGGGCAGCTAGAATTAATACAAGTAAAAGATTGTACGAGTATGCTGAAAAATGGGAATTGATCTTTTTAGCAATGAGTATAATGTCAACGGGTTTACTAGTGTATTCGCTAATAAATCCCGAAAATAAAGATAGATTAGCTTTGTCGGCTTTGTTTTCCATATATTCTTTGCTTGTCCAGAATTTTGTTGCTAAGTTGAATTATAATGAGAGAGCTCTGAAATTACACTATCATCAGTTAGAATTAGAAGACTTTTTACTTGATTTAAAATCAATTATTTTCCAAAAATCACTTAGTGATGATGAAAAAATTAATAAATACCAACAGATAATGTCAAGGTATCAAATTAGCCTACGCGGAAATGAAAATCATTCAGATTTTGATCACAAGTATGCTAAAAAGTATCAGAAGAGAAAATATGGTCAAGGCAATTCGCAATCTGACATGGAATCTAAAGTAACAGAAGAGACAATTGAAGATGGTAAGAAAAAGTGTTGCCTAAAAGATGCCTTTCTTTATATTGAGCAATTTATCAAGAGACATGATTTTAGTTGGAATAAAATCATTATTTGGTTTCAATATATATTGATTCCATTAGTTCTTATCTGGTATTTGGTTTTATCCTGAAAGTAATAAATTATAAAGAAGAAAATAAATTATGAAACTACAATTTAAAAAACAACAATTCCAGTTGGATGCGGTTAGTGCCATTGCAGATTTATTTCAAGGGCAAGCCAAACATACTGGAGTTCAGTATATGGCGGATCCAGGTCGTCTCAAGTCAGATGAGGTAGATTTGGTTTTAGATGCTTATCGAAATGCACCGATTCAATTGAGTCAAGCAAGTATACGAGAAAATGTTCATACTATGCAAACTCGCTATGGTTTGCGTCCTTCTGATAAACTATCGATTGATATGATTGCTGGACGAGAAGCTTATAATTTTTCCATAGAGATGGAGACGGGAACAGGGAAGACCTACACTTATATCCGTACAATTATGGAGTTGAATAAACGCTATGGCTGGCTTAAATTTGTCATTGTCGTTCCAAGTGTAGCCATTCGTGAAGGAGTTCTCAAATCTCTACAGATCATGTCAAGCCACTTTCAGATGGAGTATGGCAAACAACCACGCTATTTTGTCTACGATTCTTCACGTTTAGGTGATTTGGATAGTTTTGCCAATTCGTCAGACCTTCAAATTATGGTCATCAACTCTCAAGCTTTTAATGCGAAAGGGAAAGATGCGCGACGGATTCATTCTGAGCAGGAAAGTTTCCGTTGGCGTCGTCCGATTGATGTATTGGCAGCTATGAATCCGATTATGATTATTGATGAGCCTCAGTCTGTTGAAGGGAAACAGACCAAGGAAAGACTAAAAGATTTTAAGCCATTGTTTACGCTACGCTATTCGGCTACACACAAGGAAAAGCATGATATGGTTTATAGATTGGATGCCATGGATGCTTACAATCAAAAATTAGTGAAAAAGATTGCGGTTAAGGCTATTGAGCAAACTGGGACGACCGGGACACAAGGCTATCTTTATCTACAAGAAATCATTCCACAAAAAACAGGAGCACCCAAAGCAAAAATTGAGTTTGAAGTAAAAACGCAGTCAGGTGTCAAAAGGAAATTGAAGGTAGTGGAAGAACCCTTTGATTTATACGCTGAATCAGGGAATTTATCTGCTTATAAAGGAATGACCCTTAGTCACTTTGATGCAAGGGAGAACAAACTTCAAGTTGGCGTGACGCAAGAACTTCATGTTGGTGAAGTGATAGGGGAAGTGGATGAGTCGAGCATCAGAAGAATTCAAATCCGAGAAACTATAAAAAGTCATCTCGAAAAAGAAAGTAAACTGTACAATCGAAGAATTAAAGTATTATCCCTATTTTTCATCGATGAAGTGGCCAAGTATAAACAATATGATGAACATAATGATGCCTATAATGGTGAATATGCTCAGATTTTTGAAGAAGAATATCGAAATCAAGTAAACCAGTTTATCCAAACACAGGAACCAACTCCTTATCGTCGATATTTGGAGGCTAATCTTGAAGGAAATTCAGTTCATGCCGGTTACTTTTCGGTAGATAAAGTGAAGAAGTCAGATAAGACCATTTTTGTGGACTATAAATCTGCCAGTGAAAAGAAAAATAATCTTTCAAATGACATTGATGCCTATGACTTGATTATGAAGGACAAGGAGCGTTTATTGAGCTTTGAAGAGCCAGTTCGTTTCCTCTTTTCTCACTCAGCTCTAAAAGAGGGATGGGATAATCCTAATGTCTTTCAAATCTGTACGCTGAAGCAATCTTCAGCAGAGACTCGAAAACGTCAAGAAATCGGTCGTGGTATGCGTTTAGCAGTTGACCAAAACGGAATTCGTCAGGATTTTGAACTCTTAGGAAATGATGTTCATGAAATCAATAAACTGACAGTAATTGCAAATGAAAGTTATGATCAATTTGCTCGAAGTCTACAAGAAGAAATCAAAGAACTCTTAGCAGAACGTCCTGTAAAAGTGGATGTTACTCTCTTTACGAATAAAGTTCTAACGAATCAAGAAGGTCAAACAATACGAATTACCAAGGAACAAGCAGATTCGATTCATTTTGATTTGATTCGACAAGGCTATATAGACCGTGAAGGGCAATTGACTGCAGAATATTTTACTACAAAAGAAAATCATCAGTTACAACTGTCTGAAACACTAGCAGGTTATGAGGATAAGCTGGTAGAGATATTGGAGAGCGTTTATCATGCTGGACAGTATGAAATTGAAAATGCCAATAATGCGGTAATTCAATTCTCAAATGAGGTCAATCAAGAAAATATTGCCCGAAAAGAATTTTTAAATCTCTGGAAGCAAATCAATCGTAAGACGAGTTACCAAGTAGAGTTTGATGATGCGGAATTGGTAAAACATTCGGTTGACTATATCAATGAGAAATTAGTCGTTAGCAAACCAAGCTTTCATATAACTCAAGCAAGCGCTACTGAGATGAGTAAGGAAGAAGGTCTCCATCTCACAGTAGCTGAGAATGATCGTCAGCAAGAATATCTAACGGATTCGCAGATTATGACCAAATATGATTTACTAGGGGAAATTGCTGAACAGACTGGTTTAACTCGTAAATTGGTTGCGGAAATATTAAGTAAAATCTATGTCTACCAATTTGACAAGTTTAAACAAAATCCTGAAGAGTTTATTCTTAAGGTTTCAAAGCTCATTAATGAACAAAAAGCGAGTCAAATTATCAAGCATATCCAGTATAATGTGTTAAATGAAGAGTATGATATGGACTTGTTTTATGACAATCCTGAAACTGCTAACAGATCAGATGATCACTTACTTGAATCCAAAAAAGGGATTTACAATTTTGTAAAAGTTGATTCCAATACGGAGAAGACCTTTAAAGAATCTTTGGAACAATACGAGGATGTTCGTGTTTATGTGAAGCTACCAGGGAAGTTCAGTATTGCGACTCCGCTTGGGAACTATAACCCTGACTGGGCAATCGCCTTCCGTGAAGGTAGTGTCAAACATATCTATTTTGTTGCAGAAACGAAAGGCTCTATGTCTAGTCTTCAATTAAAACAAGCTGAGCAAGCAAAAATTGCCTGTGCGCGTGCTCATTTTAAAGCGTTAGCTCAAGCTGGATTGATTAGTGATCAGCACATCTATGATGTGGTTTCAAGTTACGAGGAATTATTAAATATTGTAAGATAGAGAGGTAAAAGAAATGGAATTTATTGTATATCGTAAGGGAAGAGAAGTAGCTGTTTTACAACGTAGGAGTGATGCAGAGAGATATGTGCGCTCTAAAACTGGATTTTTTGGTGAACCAGATGCTTACTATCAGATTGAACAAAGAGGTTGTTATTTGACAGAAGCAGCTGTAACTTACAAGGGATTGGCAGATGACTGTGATGAATTGATGACTTTGCGAAAATTCAGGGATTCTTATCTAGCTTTTAAAGATGGTGGTCAGGAGGAAATTGAATCCTACTATAAGATGGCTCCTCAGATTGTTGCCAAGTTAGAAGAACATTCAAATCGTGAGGAAATACTAGAGTCTATCTGGTCAGGACTTGTCTTACCTTGTGTTTCCTTGATTAAAATAGGAGAGAATCAAACTTGCCATCAATTGTATAAAACATATACACTAGAATTGTCTCAAAAAGTGGTCCAATAAAACGAGTAGAGTATAGGAAAAGAGTTCGGGTCCTCGCTAACTTGTATAGTGAAGAGACCCCCTATTCTATTTAGATCCCCAATACCAAAACAAACGTGTCAAACTAATCACTAATAGAACATACTTGGAAGATTTTGAATGGAATGAGGAAGATACAAAGGAAGACAATTTCTCTAGCTGGCTTGATGAAATGGTAGGATTGTAAGGGGGGATTTTTACCCCTTGGGTTTTAAGAGTATATATAATTAAGATAAACTAAAAAGACTAACACAAAAAAAGAAAGTAGAGAAAAGAAAATGAAGTTATTAAAGGGTTTGGGCTTTGCCTTGGTATTGTTTTACATGGTTATATTTATTGGAGTAAACTTTGTGACTGTTGGGGTTGATAATGATAAAAAAGAAGAAACAACAAAAGAGATACAAAGGTATGAATTGTTAGACTAGACTAAAATAAAAAAGCATTATACAATAGTAATATGAAATCAACTAAAGAAGAAATCCAAGCTATCAAAACACTTTTAAAAGACTCTAGTACAGCTAAATATCATAAACGCCTTCAAATCGTTCTATTTCGTCTGATGGGTAAATCTTATAAAGAGATTATAGAGCTTTTAGACTGTAATCAAACAACGATTTGGCCAACTGTAAAAAAATATGAGGAGTTCGGACTCGACTCTCTCCTTCAAGAAATACGTGGTGGTCGTAACCATGCATATATGACAATTGAGGAAGAGAAAGCCTTTCTTGCCCGTCATTTGAAGGCTGCAGAGGCAGGAGAATTTGTTACAATTGATGCCTTATTTCAGGCTTATAAAAAGGAGTTAGGTCCTTCCTACACACGTGATACCTTTCTCTTTCCACACTTGTTCAATGGGGTTCATCTCTGGTGTGTATGGAGGAATAAAGGTAAAGCCAATATTAGTCGGAATCTTTAAGGTACTTGATTTATGCCATATGGCATTGTCCATAACGAGTAAAAGATAATCATCTGGATAAGCTTGTGAAAGCTCTTCTAAAAAGGCGTTCATCCACTCAGTATGACATCCACCAGCGATTAAGAAAAATGATTCGCCTGTATGGGCATCAACAGCTCCATAACAATAGCAAAATTCTCGTATATAGTGACTATGGACATGTGAACCTACTCCCATTGGAGCCCAACAAGATCCCAGTTTACTGATTCTACCGAAACCAGCCTCATCTTGGTACATCAAGCGAACCTTACGAAAATGCCTACTGGTTTTAAAGCGCTTTCTTGTCTTCTTGAATTGAGATTTTATTTTTAGACGCGACAATGGTTTGAACGTCTGCTTTCTTGGGATGTTCTGGACGTGGCCTAATATTTCGCCAACCATGGCGCTTCAAGAGTTGATAAAAGTCATCACGTGTGTAGGAAGAACCTAACTCCTTTTTATAAGCCTGAAATAAGGCATCAATTGTAACAAATTCTCCTGCCTCTGCAGCCTTCAAATGACGGGCAAGAAAGGCTTTCTCTTCCTCAATTGTCATATATGCATGGTTACGACCACCACGTGTTTCTTGAAGGAGAGAGTCGAGTCCGAACTCCTCATATTTTTTTACAGTTGGCCAAATCGTTGTTTGATTACAGTCTAAAAGCTCTATAATCTCTTTATAAGATTTACCCATCAGACGAAATAGAACGATTTGAAGGCGTTTATGATATTTAGCTGTACTAGAGTCTTTTAAAAGTGTTTTGATTGTTTGGATTTCTTCTTTAGTTGATTTCATATTACTATTATATAATACTTTTTGATTTTAGTTTAGTATTAACATAATCGGCTTTTTCCTCATACCATTGATTAATAGCTGTCATAAATCCGTCATAGTTCCAAGCCAAGTTTTCTGCTAGTGAGAAATTTCCTGAAGACCAGGGGCTCCAAATGTCCTTACTAGACAAGCGTGTGTGATTAATGGTGATCGAAGCTTCTGCTGCACGAATGAAGGTTGTTTTTTCTAGTGCAGTTGACCATTTGATAGGAACATAGCTAGTAACTAGACCTTCGTCTGTTGTTTCTTTTCGAATGGCATTGATACGGTCTAAGATAGCCTGTTTATATGGCGTTAAGAAAGTCCCTTCAATCCCAACTAGAGTAGTACCAGAAGAAGTACTAGTGACCTAAGAGTTTAAGATATTGTAGGATTGACCATTGATTGCTTGAGTGGAAACCAGCCTATCATTAGTGGCTACTGATTGTGATGTAACAATTCCTACCCCAAGAAGTGATAGAGCTGAAATCGTTGCAAGTGTGAACTTTTTAGCTTTGGTGTCCATTTCGTGTCCCCTTATTTTTTATTATATAGTTATTTAGTTTTAAAAAAGCGTTCCAAACATTCAAAAATAGTTGGGACTTCCCTTAATAAATCTGTTACTTTCTTTTTCAAGATAGCCCAAGCTTGCTCAATAGGATTCAAATCC
>NZ_VMMK01000069.1:0-18432 GCF_013277255.1 Streptococcus sp. 2154 | reverse complement strand
ACTTGTTTGGAAATGTCAGTTTTAAGTTGCCTTTGCTTGGAGCTTATATCATTGGTAACTGTCTGCTTTAGAAGATTCAAATCACCCGACAAAGCCGTCTGAGCACTCCTAGTCTGCGACTTAAACGCTTCAAGTCTAGCAACAGAATCCAGCCCAATCCGCTTGGCTTCCTGAGCAAGAGAGCTACTTGCGCCAGCTTGTCTCAAAGCTTCCTCAGCCTTGCGCCTTGATTCTCGTAAAGGTTCATCATGAAAGCTATTGAAACGCTGATTGATAGTGTCAGACACTTCTTGCTTGACTTCTTCCGCTTTGGCCTTGGCAAGTTCGATGGCATCCGTGATAGCTTTCTCACGCTTAGTAAATTCAGCGTCAAAGGCTGCGTCTGCTGCTTCTATCTGCGCTTGGATTTTGGCTTCAATGCCATCTTGTTGCTTAATCTGCTTGGTAATCGTACCCTCGTAAGAATACTGCGTATCATTTCCAGCTTTACTATCTGCGCTGATACGACCTCTTAGACCACCTTTGAAAGTAAAGCTCTGACTTAAGACAGGAACTTTAAAGGTTTCTTTCTTGTTGGTCTGAATGGTTACCCACTGCCCAACCTCAAGCAGTAAATGCCCTTGGTAGTTGAGATTATACGGATAGTAAGTCAGGTTTTTCAGCTTGTAATACAGGTCATTTAAAGCGCTCTGGGTCATGAAGACATTGTCTAGTTCCAAAGACCGACCTGTCTTCATACCAACCGTAAGAGGCTTCTTATCTGTCTTACAAGTAATACCAGCTATCTGATACTCAATCTCACTCTTGGTTAAACCATGTAGGAAGTAACTGTCTGCGTTTATCGTGATATTTGACTCAGTTAAATCACGGATTTCCATCTTCCCTTCTCGGTTGAAGAAACAAGACATCCCTATCATCTGAGTCATAGCGCTCAGCATATCCCTAAATGAAAGTTTCTTTCCTTCAGGAACTTGCTCGACATGGTAACGCATCGCGCTGATTCCGAAATAGTCATTCGCTAACTCAATGCCTGTTTTCAGGCAGATTTCCTGAATAACCTCTCGTACTTCAGCTGGGAAATGCAAATCTGTCACATACTCACGATTGAGCTTAAACATACCATCCATAAGTTCAAGTGTGGTTGTGTTGCGGTTTCGGTCAATCTCAATATCGTTGATGAAGTATTCCCCCATCTTGACCCACTGGTAGGTATCCCCAACCAGTAGACCAATCTCAGGGTGCAGGGTATCCAGCTTATTGAACGTGGTAATGATACTGGTAAAGGTAATTTTACCGCTACCAGCGCAGGTTCCACCAGGCTTATAAGTATCGCCCTTGATGTAGCCATACTCAAAACTAGCCTCTTTGATATCCCGTGAAGTATAATCACCAACACGAATAGCCAGCGTCCTTTCCTTGGCAAACATGGCTCTGTCAAATTGTCGTCTAGTTAAAGCGTCCATTTTCTTACCTCTCTACCAGATTAAATTTAGCGCCAGACCAAGGTTTAAACTTCTCAGTAAAGGTATAGCTAGGAGCTGTCCTATCACCGACATAGAAAGTCTTTGTGACTTGGCCATCCATGGGGTCTGGATAAGACACCTCAAAAAATTCAGATGATACAGCATGTAAAAGCTGACTTAATTCTCCCTGAGTCATCATACCCCATTCACAGTCTAGTTTGCGTTTGGTCGTGATACGGTCACGCACCATGTCGCCATTGGCATTACGCCCTGTCTCTCCATCGATATCTTGAATACCGACTTGAAAAGATTTGGGAGGCTTCACAGCCACCCCATTGATTGTCAATTGTGCCATTTAACCTCCTAAATCTTGAGCAAGGTTTGACCTGCTCGTTCATGTTCCTTGTTAATTTCTTGGATGGCTACCCGTCCGAACTCATGGCCTGCGATTTGGATAACGATGTCGCCAGCCGGTAATGAATAACCTGTAGGTACATTATTAGCAGGCATTCTTTCAGCCAGTTTTTGAGCCAAGATAGAAATCCATCCTGTATTCCGTTCAAGAGGCATTACCGCTTCTTGACCAGCTTCTCCGACCCCAATGATGCTAGGAGAGTTGAATACACCGCCTCGTGCATACCAATCTACAGAGAATGATGGAATTCTAGGAGGCATCAAGCTGAAGCTACCAGATATATTAAAGTGAGGGAGTTTGATTTTTGGTAAGCTCCAATCAAAGTTAAAGAAGCTTTTTAGTTTATCGATACCACTTTTAACGATGTTTTTAGCATTATCCATTGCATCATTAAACAGATTCTTGAACCAGTTGGGGATTTCTTTCAAGGCATCTTGCATATTTTTCCATCTATCACCAAACCAAGAACCGATTTTTTGGAAAGGATTCTGAGTTTTCTTTTTTGCACTCTCAAATTTCTCGCCAAACCATGTATCAGCTTCTTTTACTCCATCTTTGATATCTTTCCATCTATCACCAAACCAAGAGCCAACTTTTTCAAAAGCTGAGTTCACTTTACCCCTACCGGACTTGAATTTATCACCTAACCAAGTGTTTGCTTCGGCAAGCGCATCTTTAGATTCGTTCCAACGGTCACCAAACCAAGAGCCCAACTTGCTAAATGTATTGCTTATTGCATCCCATCCTTGCTGGAACTTCTCGCCAAACCATTGACCTATTGGCTCAAAGATTTCTTGGAGTTTCGTCCATAGACCGCTGAAAAATTCGCCGATAGCTTGACAAATACCACTGATAAAATCACATAGTCCTTGCCATGCTGTTTTAGCAAACTCAACAACAGTGTCCCAGTTTTGGTAAAGCAAGACACCAATAGCAATTAAGGCTGCAATTGCTGCAATAACTAAAGTTATCGGACTGGTCAATACCGCAATAGCCCCATTGAGTGCCCATGTTGCAGCTGCTGCAACTCCTGCTGCAATCGATTGAGCGATCTCTGCCGCTGCTGCAAGTCCCATTTGTGCTGCATGAACACCCCAAGCTAGCGCTGATTTACCAAGTTCTAAAGCGGTTTTTCCTAACTCGGCAATCAATTTACCTGAATTGACTACAAAGTCTTTTGCATACAATGCATTCAAATAGATGGTTTCTCCGAAGCTGACCAATTTATCAAATGTCAAAGCTTTCAAAGCTAGTCCGAGATTTTTAATTCCGCTAACAATAAAGGAAACCTTGCCACTTAATAATTCGAATGCCCCTGCAAGTCCTCCAGCTTGTTCAGCCCAAGACAAGAACTTAATCCCCTGCCATGCAGTTGCAAGCGTACCAATCACATTAGCAATTACAGAGATAATCTCTTTATTTTCTTTACACCAGTCAGAAAAAGCAGTAAAACCATCAGCAACTAGCTTGATTGTATCAGCTAGTAACTTCAATGCTTCTAGTATGATACCGCCTAATAAATCAGCGACGGTTTCAATACTTATGCCGAATGTGTTAGACAAGAACTCTGCAAAAGGCTTCCAACTTCCTTCCCAAAGTATTTGAATAATATCAATTAGTCCGTTAAAAGCATTAGCAATAGAGTCAATAGCAGGGGCTACATGTTCATCATAAACACGACTTAAGCCATCGCCAAACTTATCAACAACACTCTCAATAGTTTCAAATATCGGAGCTACAATGTCCAAAAGACTTTGAAGCATTGATGAAATTTTAGGAGCGCTTGTCACAACGACTTTTTCAAAACCTTTAAACAAACTTCCTGCTAGTTTGCTACCGACTTCAACAATGGTAGATGTCAAGCTTAATAGAGTTGACACAATAGCGCTACCGATACGAACCGCACCGGTTGAGGTAATGACGTCGTAGAAAGCACTAGAAAAGGCCTGAGCGATGTTTCCTACAGCCTCTGCAATGTTACCAATATTATCAAACAAAGCGACTAGCGCCCTGGTAATGCGTTCTTTTTGCCTTCCAAGACCATTTGCAATACTTTCGGCAAGGAAAACACCGATACCTAGACCGATAGTAGCTATTGAGCCTGTCACTTGCCCTAAAGCATAAGCGATTTTCTCAACCATTCGGTTAAAGGCATTCACAACTCTTTGATCAGTAGCGATTTCTCCCATTGTCTTAGCTATTTGGTCTAAGGCGGTCTTAATGCGTTCAATACCTTCTGGTCTAAATGCTGCATCAAAACCTTTCTTGAAGAGGTCAAACAACCCTTTGAGCTTATCTCCAAGTCCATCAAAAATGCTCTTGAACTGGTTGTCCATGTCGGTCAACTCGACTTCTGGCAAGATGTCTTTGAAAGGTCCGCCACCGCCTCCCTTTCCTTTACCACCTTTGCCACCGCCAGAACCGCCTGCATCATCGTCTTTTGGTTTTTGTAAGATGTTAATCTCATCAAATCCCAAAAGACCTAGCAACTCTTTAGCGGCCTTCTTAGCGTTTTTGGCTGAGTCTCCAAGATTATCAGCAAGTCCTCCTGCTGAATCTCCAGCGTCGTCTACTGCATCAGCAAGATCTCCTGCACCTCCTGCAGCATCCTTCATGGCGTTACCCATGTCTCCAACCGCTCCACCAACACCATCTTTCACTGTTGCTTTCTTGTTGAACATCAAAGCGATAAACTCCGCAAGTTTAGCCGTCACGTTCTTCAATACCATGGCAAAAGAGTTCAAGACAGGCATAATGGCATTGATAATCGGCAACATAGAGTTACCAAGGTTCAATGCTGCGTCCTTCATCAGCGACTTAAACAGGCTGATATGACCATTTACAGAATTAGACAAGGTATTCCCATACTTGGCTGTAGCCTGTTCCAGAATAGCCATAAGGCGGATTTGTTGCTGGGTTTGGTAGTCTAATTGTTGCCAGCTCTGTCCGTTTGCGAACTTCTTAAAGGCTTCAGTGGACTCAATCATAGCCACATTGACGTTGATTCCTAGGTCTTCTCAATAATGTTATCGCATGGCTTTTTATCCATACTTCTTACAATTTCTTGTAAGTTCGGCATATATTTTCACCTACAACCGAATTGTCTAGGTGCTCACCACTCGTGGGGATATTTTATTCTATACTTTTTGACAAAACAAAAAGCACAGGTTCAATCCCTATGCTCTACGGTGACCAAGCCTTTTTAATTGCTTAGTTTACCTCGGTATCGTCATGTTTTAATTACTTAAAATTTAGAGTTTTACCGATTTTGGTAAGTTCTTAATCCGCCTATTTCTAAGCGGTGCGACAAAAGTCTATCGCTTCCGTATTCCCTAGCAAACCTGAGCGAATCCGCTCCATAACGTCTGTAATCGTGCGCCCAGAACCTTCAGCAACAACTGCCGACGTCTGCAACATCTTAGCAGTATAGGCGCTTAGTTTGTTGGTGTCTTTGATAAATCCAGAAAATAAGTTTGAGTAGACTGCACCATAGTTAGTAGCCTCGCCCACACCCATATTCATGGCATTAGCGTTATCGTTAACCCATTTTAAGAAAGATTGCGAACTCTCACCCATCTGGCGCTTAATTTGGTTCATAGCCGCTGATACTTCAAGAGCTGTCTGCGTTGAATACATCCCAACATCAAGCAATTTCTTACCAAGGATTGCAAAACCAGCAAACTTAGCCAGCTTGCCAAACGCGCTACCGATTGAGCTCGACTGTTCACGAATTTTGGCAGTCGCGTTCTTCACTTGGTCAGATGTTCCTTTGACCTGATTCTCGACTTCTTTCATCTTCTTCCTGAAAGGCGCTATCTCAGCGTCAATCATGACCTTCAATTCATCAAGAGTTGCCATTCGCTTCCTCCTTCCTTTTTCGATTGTGTCTTTCTGCAAAATCACGCATCCGTTCCTTATGTAGCAAAAGCTCTTGTCTCTGTCGTTCCTGTTCTACTGCTTGTTGTTCTTCTACAAACAACTCAGGCGCATATTCCCAGAACTCAAAGACCTTGGCATCTTTGGATAACAATAAAGAAACGTGATTGGAAATCATCTGCGAAAGTCTGTACGAGTCAATAATCTTCTCTTTACGCTCTTGGATTTTGACACGGTTGTAGCTTTCAATCATTTCCCTGATTTCAAGCACCGTTAAATCCCAAAAATCAAGAGGCTTACCCCCGATGTCCAAAAACATAGGATAAAGCCTCTCAATAATCTGCGTTACCGTTAAGATTACTCGACTACTGTCATTTTCTTCTTGGAAGTTTTCTTGCCCTTGCTTCCTCGTGGAGTAAAACCCGACACTTCAAAGAGTGGCATTAAAACCTCTGTCATGAAGGTTGTTTGGTCTCCACCATTATCCACGTATTCATCGTATAGATCGTAGACATCCTCAAGAGAATACCCATTCTCATACTTTTGCAAAGCTCCATGAATCAAGAGCAATACAACTTTTAAAGGAGGCAAAGGAAACTCTTCGCCAGCTTCAGGCATGAAGATTTTCAGTAAGTTCATACCGATTTTTTCTTCAACTTTTGCTGCTTGATGAGATGAAAGTCGTAGTTTTAACTCTTTCTCATCGCTAATCTTCCAAATTGAGTAAGGTAACGCCATTTAATTAACCTCCAAGACCGTCTGTAAATTCCAATTCTGACTGCAATGCAATCTTAAGTGTGAACTCGATAACGGCATTGACACCGCCACCGCCCAGTTTAACAGATACTTGGCCTTCAAAATTGACCTTAGTACCGTCTGGATAAGCTTGTTCAAAGTAGAGTTTCTTCTTGTCGTCTGCTGCCTTACGCAATACACGGTAAGGAGCAGTTTCGCTTGAATTGTTATAAGAGAACTTGTATTCCAATTCCCCTGCATCACCAATACCAAATTCGTACTTCTTAACTTTATCTTCAAGAGTAGTGTTCTCTACTTTTTCAGGTTCGATACCAAACTCTGGTACTTCTTTCAATCCAACAAGCTTAGTATAGCTACCTTTGGTTTCGCTATAAGAAAGCGTAATTCCGTTTGCTAACATGTTTAATTCTCCATTCTAAATTGAAAAACAAGCTCTGAGTGTAAGTCAACAACCCCTTCAAAACGCATGACCTTATGTCTCAAATGGGACGGGTCTGGCACGTCTTGGCAGTCGGTTCTTCGTAAACCTAAAGACTCAAAAATCTGATTGATTTTAACAGCTAACTCACTAGTGCTTGTATCATCAAAGATATCCACCTTGTAGCGGATAGAGGATTTTTGTTCCTGGTCATCAAACCAATCACCCGGCTTGTTTTGTTCTTCCAAAAAAATAACGACTGGAAAAGTCTCCCAATCGCTAGGATACGTATCAGTCACATTATCTGCAACCTTTTGCAATTCTTTATAAATAACAGGCTTGATATTAATCATTTTATTTGTTCTCTTATCTTTCTACGGACATAATCCGAAATATTCTTAGACACACGCTCTTGATTGTCTCTCAAAGCTGGATAAAGATAAGGCTGAGCAGGTTGACCATACATCTTGTAGAACTCCCCAATCTTTTGAAAGTGGTAAGGCCCTACATTGATTTGGTCTTCATGCACATACCACGGACTAGAGCGATAAGTCACGCTGACTTCTGGAGAGATACCAGAATGGCTAGCCTGACCCTTGGGTCCTGTTCCAAACTCAACATAAGGAGCATAGTGTAGATTTGTGTAAACCTCACCTATAGCCTTATCTCCGTCCATTTTAACCCTAGTCTTGATACTGTTTCTAAGTTCTCCATTGTTGCCTGGTGCTAGTCTTTTAGCATCAGCTTGGACAACCTTTATAGCAGCATTGTGTACCGCACGTAAGACGATATCCTCGCCAGTTTTTTTACTAGCCAATCGTCTACATTTAGCTATGAGCCTATCTGCCCCTCGTAGCTCTGACACGCTCTAACTCCAAAACTTGATGATATGTGTAGACCTTTTTAGAGATAACCCTGTGAGTCACTTCCGTCGGGCTATCGATACACACACCATCTTTCACTTTGATAGTAGCTGACTTGTTGGCATTTGCGTTCAAAATATCATTGACACGCTCACCATACATCTCAGATTGTAGCTTACTGCTAGCTGGCCACAACTCAAGGCGGACTGTCTCAGCTTCCTTGGCATATCCTTCTTTTACGACGCCTTCCTCTGTGACAGTCTTTTCAAACCGTCGCATTGGATAAGGTTTCAGTCTACTCTGCTTCAAAAACATGGCCTGCCACCCTTGCTAATCTGTGCATGCGTATACGCTGTAAAAGACCCGTAGACAGGCCGTTTTCTCCGTAGACTACTGCTATACCACCCTCGGTTCTGGAATGCTCTCCTTCCGCTCCTGAGCGGTTGTGGAGTTCGATAGCAACCTCAGGTATTAAGCGACTTAAAGCAGGTGTCAAAGATGTGCGATTCGTCTCTGACAAGATAAGATTTGTAGCCCTCGTTTGGAGCAACATGAGAAGCTGAGTATCTTCTTCGCCTGTTAATTTCTTCAGCAACTCTATAGACATATCAATCCTCTTCTAAAACCTCAGGCTCAGGGAGAATTTCCTCAAGAACGTCTGAGATAGCGACACCATTGCTGGCGAAATTATCTGCCAGCTCGGCATAGCGCTCCTCAGTAATCTCAAGTTCCTCTCCTGCCAGTCGTTTCACATTTAATTCCCAGTCATAGAAATCTTGTTTGATTTTAAATCTCACTTTTTAAATCCTCCAACACCTCTACAATTTTAGCTTTTGATAACTTATAGGCACCAGTTATGCCAGCTTCTTTAGCTAGATTCTTCAACTCTTCTAAAGTCTTATTTTCTAAATCAGAATACTGGCCAGCTTGCTCCTCTTGGATATAATGACGTCGTAGCAATAAGCTCATATCATCACCTCTTACTCACCGAATTTTACAACTCGTGTAGGGTCGTATAGGTAAACACCATAGTGTTTGTCACCAGTGATAACCGTTGTCTTTTTAAGGATGTCACGGTCTGTTTCGATAGCCACATCACGTTTTAGCATGATAACAAACGCACCATATTTATTGGCATCATCTGTCTGAGTCTGGCTAGGAGACACTTTGACAAGGAAACCTTTACCTTCTTCAACTTTTTTAGAGCGGACGATTTGCACACCAGCAACTTCACCAAAGGTCCCAGAAACAACCATATTTGCTCCAAGCTCTGAACCTTTAGTCCATTCTTTTGCTACGTCAGTTTTTAGCTTAGTAGCATCTTTAGGGTTGATGATAGCAACATACTGTGCATCTTCTTCATCCTCAAAAATATCAAGAGCCTTATCAATTGCCTCAAGAGTTGTTGGAGTTTCTGCAACGTGCTGTGTTGCAGTCTTAGCCACCGCTACCAAATCATCATCAATCTTGTTAGCAATAGCCAAACCAAGCTGGTAAGTGGCTTGACCTAGTGGGTCACCAAGACCTGACAAAAGAGCTTCATCGGTAATTTCATAACCTTTAGCAGCCTTTTTGATGGTCATAGTGGTCTTTTTAGTAGTCAATTGGTCTGGAGAAATAGCTTGACCTTCTCCAACCTCTGTCGCATCTCCTGCATACTCCCATGCTGGAACTGTTAGAGTATTCCCTGGTTGTCCTTGAAGTGCTGTTTCCACATAAGCCAGTGGAGTGAATTTAATCAATTTAGGTAGTTTAGCGGAAACCATGTCCGCCATCACTTCTGGGTTAACCATAGTGGCTAATTTAGTTTGTCTTGCTGTCATTTATTTTAACCTTTCAATTTCTTATAGAGTTCTGGGTTCTTTTGATAGAGTTCATTTCGACTCTGATAACCCATACGAGCAAATTCTTCTTTTGTGATACCGTCGCTATCAACTGGTGCTTGCTTCATTGGAGCTCCGCCTTTTAGCTTTTCTTGTACGCCTTTTTGCACGGCTTGTTCCCATGATTTCTGTAATACAGCGACAGACTGCGATACCGTCTCTGCGCTTGTCAAATCAACTACATTCACTAACTCAACAGGTAAGTCACGTTCACTTAGCATTGCTTTAGCCTCTGCGGTCAATTCCTTACGAGCAATAGCCTTTTCACGGTCAGCTAGTTCTTGCTCACGCTGATCCAACTGATATTTCTGTTTTTCATCAGCGTTCATCTTAGCAAGCTTCTTAGCTTCGTTTTCCTTGGCTTCTTGCTCTGACTTCCACTTGGCAAACTTCTTATCGATGATAGCATCGACATCTGCGTCCGTGTACTTCTTCTCGTCTTGCGGTTGTTGTGCAGGTTCTGCAGGTACCTTTTGTTCTTCAACCGTTTCGACTGTTTGTGTTTCTTCGTTCATTGCGAACCTCCTATTTTTAAAGTCGTCCCCGACTGTAATTTCCATAGCTTTTAGTGTCTTCAATGCTTGGACAATATAAAAACCGTACGGGATTCCATACGGTTAGGGCATAAGAAAACCGCCTCGATTTCGATGCGGTTTATAGTGGTTTATTGCAACAAAAAAGCGCCTAGATTACTATCTAAGCGCAAGATAGGCAGGACTGTCGGGGCTCCTGCATTTCTCGACCCACTATAAGTGGCGCGTTGGTGACAGATTCTCAACCTCTATCTTTACCAAAAGTATAGCACTATTTTTCCTTTTTGTAAAGCGTCAACATATTTTTTCCATTCTTTTTAACTTGACGAATCCCCACCTTGTTAAAGTGAATGACTAGCATTTCATCTCGTGGCACCATCACCGCTTCCATAATGACCTTATCTTTGTTAGGTATTTTTACATATGAAATAATTGATTTTTCAACCCTCTCTGAATTATCTAGAATCAAATAAGGTTTTTGAACTGCCTCTTTTATTAACATAAACTCATCTAAGGAATACTGTTGTCCATGTCTCACTAATGAAGTAGCTAAACTGCTAACATCTATATAAGCAGAACTTACTCCTATCAATTTGGTTATATCACTCGAAAAATTACCTAATTCATATTCAGATTTTAGTAAGCCTACGAGTTGTTCTTTCGATAATCCACCCTTCCCAATTTCATCCCATGCGTTACTAACATCAGAAAACAATTTTTGGGTATTATATCTTGAAACGGTTTGGTCACTTTTCTTGTAATCTTGTATTTCATTTTTTACATCTTTCGCAACATACTTGCTATACCACTCTTTATAAGTCATATCAGCAGGTACTAGCTCGGTCTTACCTGTTTCTGGATTCCTTGCTCTGCGCTTCAGCTTGCTGTAGTCTGCGTCCTCATCGTATCCGACAGTAGTAGACCTACACCAAGGGTGCATAGGCGGACAATTGACACCAGGGACAGCCTTATCCCTATCATAGACCTGATTGTCATGCTCCTGACAAATGCGTGATGTACGCTTGTCTAAGACGGCCACAAAGATATACTTTTCTATGTCTGCTTCCTCATAGCTGAGTAGTTCCATTTGGTTGTGAAAAAAGGCTGATTCTGTCCGAACCAAACGTCTTGCATCGTTCTGACCTACATTGAACCGCTCAGCAATTGCTTGTGCAGTTTCTCGTGTATCTCGACCTGTCATGAGGCTCATGAGTAGTTCGTCTTTTATGCTAGAAGTAAGCTTCCCTGTATTCTTCCAGATGTTTGTTGAGTAGGTACTTCCATCTCCTACCCAACTAAAAGACTGTAGATGTTTTATCTCGCTCTCAGGAAGCCCAGAAAAGCCATATGCGAGTCCTGTCTGCTGTTGTAGGTCAAAGGTAGCCTTGTAATAACTATCCTTCATCAAGTCGCTATAAAAGGCATCTGAGCCTGTCTTCTCCGAGCGGTAGATAGATTCACGCATGCGGTCTAAATCGTCGCTCAAACGCTCTAGGCGCTTCATACGAAAAGAATAAGCTGGGCTGTCTAAGTCAGCTAGTAATCTTTGGATGTTCGGGTCATTCGGTCTTGCTTCAAGTACTTTACGAAGTTCATTCAGATTTTTCTTGTCTTTCATGTTCTTCAAAACTTGTCTAGCGTCTACCTGACTTAGACCATAATCACGTTGGAACTTATCAAAAATCTTATTGACTTCCTTATCCAAGTAAGTCTTAGCTTCCTGATAGACCTTATCGAACTGGTCTGCCTGCTTTTCGGCCTTGTCCATCTGCTGGTAAATCAGATTGGCTTTCCTCTTCGCCCAATACTCCTGATTCTTCATCCTCTACCTCGTCTTCGGGTTTCGTGTTGTCTTTGTTGAACATCGACATGTCTTCCATGTTCTTCTTTTTCTCTTCTTCCAAGGCTTCCAGCTCAGCGTCAGGGTCTTCCACAAACGGCAAGAGAGAAATAAGCTGCCTATTGGTCACTTTACCTTCCAAATTGTTCACAATCTGAGAGATTTCCAGCAAGTTTTTGGGCAAACCACGGCTGAATTGTGGAACGATTGAATGAGACTCTAGTGCAATCTGTTTCATACCCAAGTAATGAGCAAAAATCGCAATACGCTGTCTTAATCCACGCTTGTAGTTCGCTTCCTTGGTCTTGGTAATCATCTCAAGGCCCATTAGCTTGAATTCCATAGCTCAATTTTGTTACCGTAGAGGCTCTTTATCCTCTACTTCTTACGGTTTCCCGTAAGTTCAGACTATCTCTTCACCCTTATCAGGGTGTCGGATTTCGTGGATATTTCTGCATATAAAAAAAACGATACTATGTACCGTTTCTCACTTAGCTTACTCTATCTAGTCGTTAAACCTTACTGATATTTCTACCAGCAGTGGTAATTGATTAGCTTCAGTAATATGTCACAAATCTCCCTTTTTCATCTCGAACAATTGTCTTACCAGACATGTCCACACCTTTTGAAAATTGTCTTAAATCGTATTTTTTATAATTCAATAAGATATCATCTATTGTTTCATCATTAACGATTATATCATCTCGTTTTATGGAACGATAATATCTGTAGACAAGAGTTGAAAAAGAAATGTTGTTTTCTTCAGATAATTTTTTTAGATAGTCTCTCAAGATATATCCCTTATACTTAACGTTATCAGAACGATTACGTTTATTTGTATGTTCAGGAACCCACCTACAATTACTTGGTGAGTAGTCTTTGTCATTATCTATCCTATCTAATTGCAAACCAAATTCTACTCCGTTTTGCATTGCCCAACTTCTGAACTTAGCTACATCACTAAATTCATCAGAAACACCTATTCCACGTTTCCCATACCATTTATAAGCCCAATGTTTTTCATCATAACACCTTGCTAACATAGAGTAATAAACTTGATTTAGATGTTTGTGCATTTTATCTTTTATCATTCATCTTCTCCTAGATTATTATACTCTTATTATACCATAACAGAATATAAATATCTAGGTTATTACTGTTTTGCGCCTTCCAATTTTAACCCGATTTATTACCTCAAAGTTACCTTTGAGGAGGGCAACTATTTCACCCCCGAAGTATTCCCTGCGAAATTCTCATCAGTCAAATTAGGCACATGGCTAAATGTGTAGATGTCCTCTTTAAGAGCTGTACGCAAGATTTCAGTAGCACTTTCGTCCAGCGTATTCTTCAAGAACTCAGCCCTTGCACTATCGCCCGGCAATTCCAAAAGACCTTCTTCAGAAAGAATCTTCATTGCTACCTTAGCGTCTTCTGGAGTGTCTGCTAACTGCGTGCCATACAAGACAAGTATAGACTCTACAGCCTGTTCCTTATCATTGACACGATTCCCCATCAAGGAATTATAAGCGTCTATCAAGCTAATTTGTTGCTCATAGTCACCAATTGCAAAGTGATTGTTGCGATATTCGATAATTGGGATTTGACCAAGGTTGTGAGGTGTTGCCTCCTCGCTCTGAGTTGTTCCTGAATCTGTACTTCTCAGCACCATGTGATAGTGCAGATTTTCGGTAAAGACCTCAGCCTGGTACTTGGTAGTGTCTTTCGTATCGTCCTTTACTTCATAGTAATAGACCGCAAACAAAGGCTTCCGCTCAATACTATCATCGTAGACCATGAAGGTATTCTCTGGGTCAATACTAGTTGAGTCCAACTCAGTCAATCCCTCTTTAGCATAGATGTACTCGTAAGCACGACCATAGATGGCCATGTTCAAAGCATTCTGAGCATCTACTTGGTCAATCTCAGCGCCATCAAAGGCTGTAAGTAGTTCATCGATATCACCTTCAGCAGTGTTATTGTACTTGATAGGATTGCCCATAAAATAGCCCGTAGCCGTGTCTGCGATATCCTTGGCATGATTGGCTACCGTCTTGTAATTAGGTGCGTTCACGTTGCGTCTCGTGTGTTCTAAGATAGCATGCTCACCCAAATAGTAGCTTTTAAGCTTCTTCAAATGTGAGCTTTCAGTGTTATGCATCGTTATCAATTTGTAAATCAGGTCTTTCTTCAAAGAACCCTCATCATATCCATCCCGTGGATAGGTTAAATATTGGTACATGTCTTTCCTCTCTATAGACCATAATCAGAACGTCTGCGGACGGTTGCTTTTGGTTGCGAATGTTGCGAGTAAATCGCATAACGCACCGCATCTAGTACGTCGTCATTCTCTTTCACTGGTTCGCCTGTCTTTTCGTTCCAGATGTATTGATAGACCTCATCTTTGAACTTGCTGACCTTGTTTGATACAACAAAAAAGCGCCCAGTTTTCATCAGCTTGGCTACTTCTTCAATACCAGACAAGACTGCTTTATTAGCGTTAAACGTCTTTAATTGCTCTCTTTGAAATCTTGCAACGTGTTCAGGTCGTGCACTATCTGCCCAGAACGTAATATTCCCGTATCGTTCCTTGATATTCTTAGCGAGGTCTACCCAAAAATCAATCTCCTTGTATTGATGCGCGTGCTCTTCTAATAGATAAACCGAACCGTCAGACGTCTCTCCAATAACAACGATAGAGCCAAAGTGTTCATATCCCCAGTCAACACCAGCGTAGACTTTAGTGATATCTTCTGGTACGTTATCTACAAACATATTCTCACTAAAATCACGATAGACGACGCCCTCACCAGTCACCCACAGACCAAGGATGTCTCGGTCATAGAAGACGCCTGCCGGTGTGGCTGATTTTATATTCTCACGGTATCTATCAGACATGAATGTGTTATCATCTAGCTTAAAATGAAAGTCGATAATCATATCGTCGCCAGAGTTGATATAATCCCGTCTGAGCCAGTGAGTTGGGATGTCTGGGTTACTGTCCCAAACAATCCTTGCGCCTTCTCCTGAGCAACGTGAGATGATTTCTTTAAATACTTGTTCGTTAGCAAGAGATGCCTCGTTTACATAAGCTCCAAAAGCAGTAAAGCCACGGGCGCGCTTTAAACCAGATATAGAACCAGTGTAGACTGGAACTACCTTGACACCGCAAAGGGTAAAAGCTCCGTGCTTATCGTATTTAGGTTCAATATCAAACATGTTATACAGTTCCTGAATGATATTGTTTTGTATCGATGTTGAAGATGTTCCAGCTAGTATATACATTGGCTCATCTATGTTTAATCTATCCGCTGTTTCTCTCACTCGTGCAATCTCATTCATGAAGACCATATTGTTTAGAACAGTTTTACCTGAACGTTTTGCACCATGGAGACCACAGATAAAAAAATCATCATTCAATACTCGTGTAAGTACTTCTTCTTGTCGTTTCGTAAATTTATTTGTCGTCAAAAGCACCTCTCAAAGCCTTAGCAAACTCTATCAATTTATCGTCTTGCTCATTATCCACACCGATTTGTGATTTAAGTTTTTCGATTTCAAGTTCTAGTTTCTCAGCTTGTTTAGCAGTCGGATAACGCTTCAATATTTCAGCTATCGCTTTAATAACTGTGTTATTATCTGCCTTTTTCGTAACTCTATCCACCTCACCAGTGACAGGGTTCATCATCAAAACTTCCTCAAGTCGCTGGCCTCTTGCGATGTCTGAGAGAATTGAAAGAGCCTCTTTAGCACTCAAAATATTTTCATCATGCATCTTTTCAGTTTCGGTTTGTATAAACGTTTTAACGCTTGCATTTTCTAGCAATTTACTAGCGGTTGTTTTAGCATACGCTTCACTATAACCAGCGAATATTGCGGATTGATAGACATTACCAGTCCTCAAATACTCGCTTGCAAACATCTTTTGTCTTTGGTTTAACCCAATGTCCATCACCACCTTTCAAACAATCAAAAAAAGCCACACGATGTGCGACCTTTTCAAGACCTCTCACAGGCTTTGCAGGAATCGAACCCGCGATAACAGTTTTGGAGACTGTTGTGTTACCGCTACACTAAAAGCCTTTTTTAAAATGCAAGACGACTACTACCTTGCGTGTGTATTAAATTTTGACTTCTTTTTTATTTTTTGTAGTCTTTACAACCTCTGAGGGAATCAAACCCTCTAGCTTATAACTTATCCGGAATATAATTAGCTACGCAACCATGCGAGGTTCGGTCGCTTCTGCAACCATTTTTAAGTTAATGAGTGATATATGAATGCTAAGCCTACTGCCTACCCCATTCTGGGACACAAACACTCAAATGACAGCAGCTGGAATCGAACCAACTGGTCTAGCAGTAAAACGCACGTTTGGTAAAAGTTTCAAGGAGACCCAAACAACCTGCTAACCTGTCCTTACTGTCTAAGAGACCGAAGCCTCGGAAAAATATAATAAAGTATAAAGGAGACGTCAATTGACCTATCACTTGACAATACTATTTTATCATGTAAAATAAGCCATTTCCTAGCAATTTACTTGCAAATATCTCCCAAAATTTTACGATAGACAATCAACTTACCTTTTCGATAGGCTTCCGCAAATTCCAAAGCACCTCTGCTAAGCATGCGGTAGAACTCACTTTCAGAATAGCCTAAGTCCATATAGATAGCCTTGTCTGATAATTGGATTTTCATATCCATGTACTTCTTTGCGATAACCTGCCGAACGTATGGATCCATAATGCAATTCACTGCTCTTTCAATCTCCAAAACCTCTGCCTCTGCATCCACATGTTCGATAACCATATTCTCAGCAGCTGTGTTCTTACCAGTAAATGTCTTTGGTTCAAATGAGTAAGTCGTTGTGATTTTAGGCAAATACTCAGCACCTGCCATTCGGACATACGAGCGATAACTCTCTAGAACGTCATAAACATTTTTCTTGGTGAATTGCACGTCAACTCTTTTTAATAACCTCACAACATAGCTCCTTTATGATATAATATTTTTAGCGAACATATCACAAAGGAGTCAGCTGTGCTGGCTTTTTTATTGCCTTACTCCCTTTTTAGGTGTATACTGGATGTATACAAAATAAAGGAGAAACAAATGAATACTGTTAAAACTCGTAAGGTTGGGAACTCTGTCACTGTGACCATTCCCAAAACACTCAATGTTCCAGAAGGTCAGGAAATGTTTGTCTACAAGGGTGTAGATAATGTCATTGTCCTAGCTCCAAAAATTCCAGACCCATTTAGCGGCGATGCAGACCTACGCATGGAAGATGACTTTGAAGGGGTAAAATTCCTTGACAGCGAAATATGATTACATTCCAGAAAAACAGGACATCATCTGGATTGACTTCGACCCGTCTGTTGGACGTGAGATTCAGAAACGCCGTCCTGCTATTGTCGTCTCGCGTAGAGAATATTCGGAGCGGACGGGATTTGTTGCTGTATGCCCTATTACACACGGTCAAAGCAGACTAGAAGAACAAGGCCTGCTCGTTCCTGTGCGTTCCAATAAGGTAGATGGCTCTGTCAATCCACTCCAACTCTATACTTTTGACTTTAGAGAGCGCAAGGCTCAAAAAATCACAACCATGGATACAACCAGTTTTCAGAAGGTTGTCCAACTCTACAATTTCATCTTCGAAGCCTAGTCCTTATGGATTGGGCTTTTTTAGTTCTTCTCTAATTCCTCAATCAACCAATCAAGGTTCTTACGTGCTTTCTTCAGGTCTTCCAGACCGTTTTTCTTTTGAAACCGTAGCATATACTTGATTGCGTTGCCCCAAAAGAAAGCAGACGCTCCGGAAAGGTTCCCAACGAAGTTATGCACAACATCGATAGCCTCAAGACCGTTTGCACCTTGGTAGTGGCTTGGTTTGTTTATATTGTCAATTATTTCTGGGTTCATTCCTTATCCTCCAAAAGTTCTGGGTTTTCGTAGATATTGCCAATGACTTCATAATTCTTGCGAATATCTTCATAGTCCATAGCTTGAAACCATTCATCATCATAACTAGAATTAAGGTGAAACCCGATATTTTTTATTTTATATCCAAAATCTTCCTCATAAATCCATTTACCAAATTTGACTACGCTGGGCATTCCACTATTCCTAGAAACCACATCCCCCTCGAAAATCTCCACCCCGTTCTTATCCTTGAGTCCTGTTGATTGCATGAGGATCAATTCTGACTTTTCGATAGGAATAAGAAGTTTGGAGTCCGATGTTGGTTTTTCCATGTTGCAAATCAAGCCGTTATCTGTGATAAAAAAATGTTCTACGAATTTCTTTTCTACGCTATCCCACACTCTAAATTTTGGTGTCATGCCAAATCCTCCTCCTTCACAAAGCTGCTATCAATCCAACGACCCTTGC
>NZ_VMMK01000068.1:0-1047 GCF_013277255.1 Streptococcus sp. 2154 | reverse complement strand
AATGCCACAACCTATTGTTCCTGTAGAGATTCCACAATCTCGTCGTTTTGATTCTAAAAAGAGAAATGATATTCTGCTTAAAATTCGTATTGGCAAGCTTGAAGTAAGTTTTTTTCAATCTCTCAATCTCGAAATGATAGAAGAGCTTTTGGATAAGGTGTTGCTCTATGACAATTCATCTATCTAGCCTAGGGCAGGTCTATCTCGTATGTGGGAAAACGGATATGAGACAAGGCATTGATTCACTGGCTTATCTCATTAAAACCCACTTTGAATTGGATCCTTTCTCAGGTCAAGTCTTTCTCTTTTGTGGTGGACGTAAAGACCGCTTTAAAGCCCTTTACTGGGATGGTCAAGGATTTTGGCTACTATATAAACGCTTTGAGAACGGTAAGTTGACTTGGCCAAGTACAGAAAAGGATGTCAAAGCTCTCACACCTGAACAAGTAGACTGGCTGATGAAGGGCTTTTCTATCACTCCCCAAATAAATTCATCAGAAAGTCGTGATTTCTATTGAAATGATGCCTTTCTTTTTAGTATAATAAAGTTAGAAAACAAGGAGGGGAAGACGATGAAAGACTTATTAAAANNACCAATGAACTTGCCCTTCTTCGTGAACAAGTGGCTTATCTAACGCAAAAGCTCTATGGAAAATCCTCTGAGAAAAGTGTTTGTCCATCTGGACAAGTCAGCCTTTTTGAGGAGGAAGCTTCATCTGATGAAGATGGAGAGGTTCCCAGTTGAAAGAGAAGAAATCACCTATAAACGTAAGAAAGCTAAAGGAAAACGTCAAGCTCTTCTTGCCCAATTCGATTCAGAAGAACTCCATCATCGCTTAGAGGATTGCATTTGCCCTGACTGTCAGGGAGAGCTAAAAGAGATTGGAGCGAGTCTTCAAGGCCAAGAATTAGTCTTTATTCCTGCGCAATTAAAACGCATAGATCATATCCAACACTCTTACAAATGCCAAGCATGCAGTGAGAAAAATCCGAGTGATAAAATTGTGAAAGCTCCTATCCCTAAAGCCCCTTTGGCGCATAGCCTTG
>NZ_VMMK01000067.1:0-1004 GCF_013277255.1 Streptococcus sp. 2154 | reverse complement strand
AAAAAGCATCTGTATGAGCCTCTACAAAGGCTTTCAATTCCGCTACAGGAATCTTTCGGTTTTTGACGACTCGCTTTTTCCTCTCTAAGTGTCCTTGTTCACGTAAGTTCTTTTCCCACATGAAGAGAGTTCTGACGCCGACATCAAAAACCTTGGCTGCCTCGACATGGCTGTTCCCCTCTTTGATGTAATCTAATGCTCGCTGTTTAAAATCTGTACTATATGCCATAGCTTTATTATAACATGCTTGTTTGAAACTAAGCAACTATATCACAAGATATTTTTTCGTTTCATTCATATTCAGTTGGATACTTTTCATACGACTATTTTATCAAATGGGACATTTTCACGTTCGAATGAAAGTTCTATAATGAAGTTAGCCATCCAGCCCTCCTAAAAATTAGATGTTTTAACTAGCTTATAGCTAGTACTCGATTTCATTTGATAAGAGGCTTGGAGCTGTTAAGCTGGAAAGCCAAGGCTAAGATTAGCCTTGGTTTAGCTGACAAAACTGCTTCAAGGGTTCCTCTTGTCAAATGAAAGCTCTTCTAGGCATAAGAAAACACCTCTGTGTTATACTTGTTGTTCAACCACAAACACAAGAAAGGCACAGAGATGCAAAACCATTATACTACAAAAGCCAAACATTTGACAATCGATAGCCGTCGCTTAATCGAACGATGGAAAAAGGAAGGGAGATCAAATAGAGAAATCGCCTCTTTACTTGGAAAAGCTCCTCAAACCATTCACAATGAAATCAAGCGTGGGACAGTCCGACAATGTCTTGGAAAAGGACGCTTTAAAGAGGTTTATTCTGCCGACTATGCTCAACAGTCTTATGAAAATAATCGCAAGCGCTCGGTCAAGAAATCAAGATTGAACAAGGAGCTGAAGGAAAAGATTCTCCACTATCATAACCAAAAAGTTTCTCCTGAAATGATGGTCAAGGCTAAGGGCGTTAACGTGGGAATTTCTACCATCTATTACTGGATCCATCATGGAAA
>NZ_VMMK01000066.1:0-15611 GCF_013277255.1 Streptococcus sp. 2154 | reverse complement strand
AGCCGATGAATTATAACGATATAAAGCAACCCCTTGAATTATCAATATCTTCAAGGGGTTTTGTTGTGTTGTGAAATCAAAAAGGGGCAACCAAGGGGCAGAATTAAAAAATAGTATCTAATTTATTGACCAATTTATCCTCCATATCCTCAGTAGTATGAGAATAGATTTCCAAAGTCATCTTTGCATTTGAGTGTCCAACTCGATCCATTATTGATTTTATTGGAAGGCCAGACTCTGCTAAAAACGAAATATGAGAATGCCTAAAAATATGGCTAGATAAGTTTTTTTCTATTTTGGCCTGTTTTCCATATTTTTTTAATATCTGTATGAAGCAAGCTATTGTTGTAGGTTGATTCCATTTTTCAAAACAGAAAATATAATCATCGCTTGACAATGGCTGGAAACGTTCGCTAAGTCGTACTATTTGTCTTTGAATAGCTTCTATGACACTTTCTGATACTTTGATTGTCCGTATTGAATTTGTAGTCTTTGGTAGCGTCTTGATTTTGTTTACTGAATCAAAATTACCTGTGATCTCAATTTTGTTGTTTTCGAAGTCTATATTCTTCAGTTGTAAGGCAGTTAACTCACCATATCTCATACCAGTTAATGCCAGCACAAGAACCATATCAGCGTACTTTTGGTGATATTCTCGACGATTAAGGACATCGACAAGTGCTTTTATTTCTTGCATGGTGAGAAAGTTGTTACGTTTTTTTTCCAGTTCTTCTAAAGTCTTTGGTTTTTGAGGAATCGTAGTATAATCGACCTCGTTATTTTCAATGTAAGAGTATTGAACGGCGTAATTAAAGATACCTCTGAGCCTATGCCGTACTTTTTTAGCTGTAATATATCCGTTGCTTTCAATAATTTTTTCAATAGCCTCTTGAAGAAAACGCCTGTCAAGATTAGCAAGTATGGTATCGGATGGTATGACTTCCTTCATCTTCTTATCAACTGATTTACAATTATGTTTTGTTGATTCCTTTACTGTTTGCGCCCATGATTTATAGAAAAGGTTATAGATTTCTTCAAATGTAATGCTTTCTACTTGTTTTGTGCTGAGTTTTTTATTTATCTTCTCTTGCAACAAGATAGCAGATTGATTTCTTGCCTGGGGAGTTTTCTTCTCCATGGTCACTGAAACTTTTTTTAATTTCTCAGTATATGGATCTTTATATCGCTCAAAAAATTTGTATTTTCCGTTGGGAAGTTCTTCCATCCACATTGTATTTACCTCACTTTTTTGATAAAATGGGTATAGTAAAGAGGGCTTTTAATGCCTTTTACTATACTGGATATCCTCACACTCAGAGTCGCCAAACTTTGCGAGTGTGGGGATTTTTTTGAGTTGTTTCCAAAATGGAAACAGTTGGCAGCTCGTCAGATAATAAAATAAGGTGTACCTCTTAGAAGTACACCAGACGATTTTATCCTTGACGAACAAGGCTTTTTTACATTCTTAGTGTATTTCTTTTTTTAATTTCTGTCAAACGTCAACTTATTTTAACGACTTATGTTTACTAGAATATGAAAAGAAAAGTAGTCGTATCAAATACGGCTACCATCACGTTATGGATCTAAAATCCAAACCTAAACTTTATGGAGCTAAACTCCTGATAGCTGTATTGTAATATAATTTTCAAAAAATATCAATTTTGCACAATAGACCTATGGGATGAGGTTGCTATTGGCGAATATGGGGGTGTTTTTGTTTATTTCAAGTATTTATAACTCAAAAAGGGAAGTAACAATTAAGCTACTTCCCTGGAGCGCAAAGGCTCAAAGTTTAAAAATATGAGGGTAAACCTCTAAGTAACCTAATTATAGAGTAAACTTTTATAAATGTCAATTTTTTAAGTACAATTCTTTTAATTTTTCGTCAATTCTGTCTAAAGTTTCGTCACTAACCTTGATTTTTCCGCAAGGATCCAGTTCGTTTATGTAAATAATTCTGTCTTTACTAATCGTTTTTATCTGATCACATTTTGCGTAGGAAATTTTATTAAATCGTTGATAATGGTTAACAAGATCTTTTAATTTTCTATTAGTGTTTTCCACTTTTTCCATCCCTGCACCGTTGTCATAGATTTCTTTAGCTGATTCTGAATTGTAAGCATCTCCGTATTGAATCAAAAATTCCTGATATATTTCTTCTGCACTCCCTAAATCAAAAGGAGTAATTTCTGTAAGTGCATAGTGAATGATCGAAAAATAATCAAAACCAATTTTGTCAAGAATAGGTAATAAGAATCTTTTGGATTTTTGCTGTATAACTTCGTCAATCATAACAGAAAACTTTTTTTCTTTTGAACTAATTGGAAGTACCGTCAGATTCCTTGATTTTGGAGAATCATTTTTATTTAGGACAACAGCCCAGTGTCTATTTGATAATTCAGAGCCAATATTGATTCCAAAATCTACAAAGATTAAAGAACCACGTTTCAGAACATTGTAACTCTTGCTAGTGTTTTGTGTTTCTGACAAGAATAGATTAGATTCTTTTTCTAGCCAATTAGGCAAAAATCGGAATTTATTATTATTTTTAAATGTTGAATGAACTTTCTCAAAGTTTTTTGAAGCCTTTAAAATCTGTTTATTTTGTATTGTCATTTATTCCCCTCTATACACCCCGATAACTGCATAAATCTTGATGTGTGTGTCTTCGGCTGGTGGGAAGTCTAGGGTGATGTCTTCGTACTTGTCATTGAGTGATACGAGGCGTAAGCGTCCGTTTTCGGTATAGATCTTCTTAAAGTAAGAACGGTCTCCGTATGCGATAACTGCTAGGTCTCCGTTGTAGGTGGTCAGTCCTTTGTCTACTAAATAGAGAATATCTCCGTCTTGGTAGTCAGGCTGCATGGAGTCTCCGCTGACCTTAGTCGCAATGTCGTGACGTGGTGGTTGCTGGTCAACCTCTATAGTCTCTCTGTCTGTATCATCGTAACCAAATCCATAGTTAAATCCAGAAGCTGCGGCTGTCTCAGATACAACCTCAACTTGGTACAAGTCGAGAACTTTCTCCGATACTTCGTTTATCTTCGTTTCTTCTTCGTTTTGACTCTCCCAAAGCTCCTCAGAGGTTCGAAGAACGATTTTTTTATTGTCAGTGTTTAATTTTCGAGCTGTATTTGTAATTTTTTCTAAAAGGGAGTCTGATTGTGCGGTAGAAATCTTGTTTTCAATAAGGTCAGATTTATTTATATTAAAATAGTTTGCCAAAAGTTCAATTTTACCAATCCGAGGATAAGTTATTCCTTTCAGCCAATCACGAACTGTAGTGTATTTTAAATCCAAGTCTGCGCATAATGTATTTCTGTCTACCCCTTTTTGCTTCATGTAAAAACTTAGATTATTGGCAAAAATTTCTTTATTTTCGACTGTCATTTCCGTCCCTCCTTATATAGTATATTTTACGGCAAAAACGCAAAAAAGTAAAGAATAAAATAAAAAATCGCGAAAAAAACGTAAAAAACACTTGACATTGCGGTTAAACCGCAGTATAATATAATCAAGCTTAAGGAAAAGGAGGTAAGGCAAATGATGGAACACATCATAAAAAGCCTAGCAACCAAGGACACTGCAACCGTCATCTTGGCACTAGGCTTAATCAGAGAAGCACGTTTGTGGCACAAACAAATCTTAGAACACAAACGTAAGCTTCAAAACAAAAAGTAGAGAAAGGGGCGACGCCCCAACCTCTACTTGATAGTGTACCATCATTTGCCGTGAAAAGCAATGAGTGAAGAAACTGGATTGATAATCCTAGCAGGATTTGTGATTGTATCTTTTACTATTCGTCAGATAGTGAAGTGCCGATGTGATAAACAAGGGAAGGAGTAGAAAAATGGAAAGTGTTGAAATTGTTGAACTAATAAAAGTTACATTTAAACGGGGGAAAGGAACAGAAGATGATCCGATTAGAGTTGTAACTCAGTATTGGGACAAAGAAAATGTATTAATCTTTGAGAAAGATTAATTATCTCTTCTTTCGATAGAATTTCGGTAGGAATCAGGTAATAGGTTATATATGTCTAGAATTTTTTTAGGTTGTGTGATTCGATTATCTACAATCAAGTTGATAAAACTTAACAATGATAAAGCTAACTCTTTGTTATCTTTTATGTCTATTTGACCTGGATGTACAGCATTATTCCCTATTACTCTAACACTGTCTAGCATTTGTTGGATTTCTATTGGCATTCCTTTAGAGACAAGACTTCCAATTTGGGTATTTAAATCTTTACCTTGTGCGTTTAAATGAGCAACAAGCTTTTCAATAGCTAGACGGGATAGAGCTGCAGAAGCTCTAGGCGATATATTTAGAACTTCTCCAGCTTCAATATAGATTTCTTTCACATCATCAGGCATATCATTATTAGGTTTAGGTACTCCTTCGGCAACATTTGGGAAAATTAATGTCGACGTTGCATCGCTTGTGTTTAATACTATCCTGGAGCCATACGTTATTTGGATTTCATTTGTTATCCAAATAGAAAATTGATTACAAGCCTGACATTGTGCAATTATAATAAATTTGATAGATTCTTTGTAATCTCTATTGATATCAATAGGATTATAAGTCCATAAATGGGAAGAGAAACCTGAACATACAGGGCATTGAAATGCTTTTGAATTGCCTGCGAAGCGACTGCCTAGGCTTAATTTAGAAAGATCAAATGACATATTTTTTCTCCAATCGTTTTATTTTGATTATACCACATTTGAAAGGGGGTGAGAAAATGAGACCAAGACGATATCCGTATAGTGGGAAAAGAAAAAAGCAATCTGATAGACAGATCGCTAAGTTAAAAAGAGATATTGATGTAAATCGTACAAATATATCATCTTTAAAATTCGTTATAGAAACTTTAAGTAACCATCAGAATTATCGATAACTTGATAACCTTGAGCAGTTGCTTCTTCGATAATTTCAGCTTTAGACATTTCAAAATCAGATAACTGAATTACTGCGCTAGGTTTATCAGTAGTCGACTCTGAAAAATAAGATAATAGAATATTATCGAGATTTTCCCAGGTTAGTTTCTTAACAACGTGGTTTGGCTTATGGCTAAGCTTACTCATTTTTTGAACCTCCTTTCTGCTGAAGTTTTGACTAAAACGGGAGAGGTCTTAGTCAAGAGTATTATAGCAATTTAGGAGGATATTACATCAGTCTTGAGGCTGATATAGGAGGTTGAATGGAAGATAAAATTATCGAACTTGCTGATTACTTCATCAGCGAATCTACAACGTACAGAGAAGCTAAAATAGCGTGTGAGAAGCTATTGAAACAAGTCAGCCATGAGATTGAACTCAGGGCGCTGGAAAGTAGGACGAGGGGGGACGATAATGGAACAGCCGCATGTTAATGTTGATATTTCTGGTATGGAAAAATTAGCAGAAGTAACTCAAGAGGAGACTGAAAAAATATTAAGTTATGATGAAATCGAATTGCTAAAACCAATTACTCATCTTCATAAATCTATCTTTAGGCAAACAGAATACTTATCAGAGCAGTTGACTGAAAGGTTTCATCACCTTGAGGACTACAATAGTCCCATAGATGAAGAAACAATTAGATTAGCTGAGGTGACTATAGAATTTTATAATCTACTAATCAAGTCTCCTAGTATTAGTACAGTTGTCAAGGAGATTGTGAGCGAGGGACATAAGAGTTAAAGCGGTTAAGGCATCATTAACACTATCTGGATTGTAGTATTTAAGTTTATGTGCTTTGGAATTACGATAAAGATGTGCGATTGTCAGAAGTAAATTCTTCAATCCTTTATATTCACTTTGTTCGTCAAGAGTCTGTAATTTATTTCCGTTGATAATCATAACGGGTTCTTTGATTTTAAAACATTGGTCTATTAGACTTGCTGAGTCCAGAGACGAACCGGTTAGTAAACGAATGCGGTGAAAGATTCCTTTACTTGCTTCAAATACAGCATGAAAATAATTTTCTTGTAAGAGTTCCTGGGTGCAGAATTTTAAAACATTTGGATGAACATTTAATGTTCTCAACATATGATCAAGTGATTCAAATCGTTTCTTTGCCTCAACTAATGTTTTTGAAGCAGTAGTAATAACTACATGTCCATTATCTGATATGGCAAGGCCTTTTAGGGAAAGAACGACATTTAGTTTTAATCTTAAGTTTTCAAAATCTGAAACTTTATCGATGTACCGCAAAGGATTGCAGATATACTCAATTACAAGTTTGATATTAGATTCATCTTGTGTTTTGTTGAGTATATCAGACATGATATTGTGAACTCTATAGTGTTTATTGAGTCCAGAGTTCTGGTCGTTTTGGGAATATCCTAAGACTTCTCCCATCCTTGTGATTTCAGAATGTGAAACATAATCAGATAGTATTTTACTGATTGTATCTACAAATTGTGTATCAATACTTAACATAGTAAACCTCGTTTTTATTCTATTATACCAAATTTAGAAAGGAGGTAGGAACGTGACGAAAATGACATTAAAAACACTAAGAACACTCAAAAACTGGAGACAAAGTGATGCGGCAGCAGCTGTGAATGTATCAGTTGATACGTGGGGGCATTGGGAACGTGGGATAACAGAACCTAGTGTTTCGAAAGCATATCAAATCGCTAGTGTTTTCGATGTATCAGTAGATGATATTATTTTTTTATCCGATATTGCGGTTTGACCGTAATAAAAGAGTAGAAAGGAGAGCGTATGACAGATTTTAAAGATTTAGATTGCCAGTTCATCTTTCAGGAATCCAACTGAAGATTATACAGCTGTTAGTAATAGTTTTATCAACGATCCTGCGCTGGATTTTACAGCTGTCGGTATCATGATGGTGGCACTGGCTAATCACCCAAACTGGCAAGTCTATCCAGAAGAAATAGCTAAGCGGAAAGGTGTTAGTCGAGACACAGTTGATAGCTACTTCAAAATATTAGAAAAAAATGGCTACCTACGAATTGTTAAAAAAGGCATGGGACGTGGTAAAGGAGTTCGTGTTTTCAGATTTTTCTCAGATGTAAAAATATCTGATTTCCAATTCGATATTATGAAACAGAGATTAAATGAAAGTATATCTAAGTTATCCACAGGTTAGAATTTACATTTTCGATTTTTACAAATCTGTATTTTACAAATCTGTATTTTACAAATCAGAAAATTTAGGCACTAATAAATATTAACTAACAACAAGTATTAAATAACAATAAATATTAACTAACAACAAGTCCTACTTATCTTAATAAATAAAAGAGAGGTTAGAAAAAATAAATACAATGGAGAAAGAAATGAGACCAAGACGATATCCGTATAGTGGGAAAAGAAAAAAGCCTATCAATTTTCAGATAGACTTAGAAAAATTTAAGCGTCTTAGCTATGAAGCCATTCATGATACTTCTCAAGTAACTCAATAGGAGGAAGGAATAAAATGATTCACCATTATATAACTCACTATGCCAGCAATGGGAAAGATTACGCCGAAGCATGGATTCAAATTGATTTTTTGGGAATGTGCTTTTGTGTATGGAAAAAGCGTACAACCATTGAACGATTGTACGCAAACGAAGATTAGACTTTTTTCCAACCGTTGCCTTTAGCAGATGTCGGAGGGAGCCGATCACCTTTTCCGATAGTTGCGGTATGACCATTAGTAACTTTTCCGCCACGAGGTCCTACCTCTACATAGCGACCAGGTTTCTGATTATCTGTTCCAGGTTTTATTGGAGTATTTGCCATACTATCTCCTCCTTTCTATTGGAATTTTGACTAAAACGGTGAGAGGTCCTAGTCAAGAGTATTATAGCAATTTAGGAGGATATTACATCAGTCTTGAGGCTGATATAGGAGTCTGAATGGAAGATAAAATTATCGAACTTGCTGATTACTTCATCAGCGAATCTACAACGTACAGAGAAGCTAAAATAGCGTGTGAGAAGCTATTGAAACAAGTCAGCCATGAGATAGAACTCAGGGCGATGGAAAGTAGGACAGTATGAAAGAAGCAGTAAAGGAATTTCTAAAATTCAGGAGCCGATTTACAAAAATAGAATGGTTTGAAATTAACCAAGCTATCGAAGCTCGTTTAAATCAAAAAGCCGACCAGTTGAAACTGGACGACTTAGATTTAGAAATCATTTCTAGCAGACTAGAAAAAGTTATCTAGAAACGATTTGAATGAACATTGGATGGATACGATAGTCAGCGCCACGATAGTGAATGTAGATATAATCCTGATGGTACATCGAGTTTGCTTCAGGTTTAGAAATTGGTGAGTAGAGTTCTGCATTTTCTTCCCACCAAATGTAAGGACTAGCCATATTTGGTCCCATTACACAATCGTCGTCGGCTGATAGGTTCACCCAATTTCCGCAAAGACATGCGTGAATTTCAGTCATAATATTACCTCCTTTCTGGTTTCATTATAGCAGAAAAGGAGATAGCAAAAAAGCACCTGACGGCAATCAGGCGCATGACAAAATTATTCAAGAAAATTATACCACGAAAGGAGCAAAAATGGAAACAGTTCAAATCGTGAGAATTAAAGACGTGATCATCGAGAAGATTTCTGCAAACGATGAAGAACTAGAGCACATCTTTGGATGTTCAAAACGACAAGCGGGAGATATGAGGCGAGAGATGAAAAAATTACCTAGTCAACAAAAATACCTTAGAAACGATGGTCAGCTTGTCACAATCAAAGGTTTTGATGCTTATCTGCAATATCGAGGCAGTCAATCATGGAAGAAAGAAATGTCTAAAACCGTTAAGATGACACGATAGCAGAATAATAACTACTAACTTTACAACAAACTACTACTAATCTAAATAAAAGAAAGGGATAACTGAGTTATCCACAGGAGAAAAACAATGATTAACAAAGACCAAATTATCAAAGCGCAACAGGAAAAAATTGAACGCATTGAACAGTTACAAAAAAAGCTACATAAATTATCTACGCTTGGATTGCTAACTACAAAACTTTTGGGGCTACCTAATGAGTTAGAAAAGCCGTTGAAAGTAACCCACGACATCTCACATGTCATCAAGGATGTATTGGATGGCATGAGCCCAAGTGAGGCGATTAAGCAGAATATGGCAGAAGAAGATGATGAAGAGGAAGAATAATGTTTGAACCACCATTAGTTAGCCAGCTTTTAGGAACTGGTGCAGTGATTTTAGGATTTATCGGTGCAGGGCTTCTAGCTCATCAGATGGATAAGCAGGAAGAGGAGAAAATCCGCCAGAAGGAAGAAGAAAGACGAGAAGAGCAAGAATTTGCGTCTATGATTATCCAAGGTTACAACCAAGCATACGAACGTGGTAGAGAGGCACAGCGACAAGAAATCCGCAAGAATATCCGCAGAGAGTTCAAAGGCTTCACCTACGACAACGAACCGCCTCAAGGATTGCGCCCTGAGCCTCTAGCCTTGCCAGAACCACGAAGATCACGCTATGAAAAGTATTTGGGGTAGAGCAAAGGAGACGCTAATGACTAGAATTGAACTTGAAAACCGTGTATGGCTTTTGGCCAATCATGAAGAAAAAAACGAATTGCTGGATCTTGGGCTAACATCAAAGGCTAGATATGTGAAACGAGTGCTGGAACTTGGAAAGGTGTATGCTCATGTTTGATTACGACAGAGATATAATGCAACCGCCTGAAGAACGTGAAGAACTTGACCCAAGCCAGTACATCTATGTTGGCTGTGGGCAGTATCGATACGTGGGGGATGAAGTATGATTCAGGAGCTACACGAAGAAATCGACAACTGGCGAGCTGAATATCTTCATCTTGGCCGAGAGCTCGGGGAAATCATCAACGAGCAACAAAATATTATTTTGAAATTGCAAAACGAAAATAGACACTTAAAACGTGAAAATTGGAATTTGAAGAAGACGAAAGGTAGAAGAAAATGAAGAAACGATTATATTACAAAAAATGGAAACAAGAACTTAGAGAGGAAATGAAAGCAGAAACTGATGGCGAGTATCTAACCGAGAAAATGGTTAGAAAAATGAGTATTAACGACATGTTACATTATTTTCGAAAATTAGCATTAGAAGATGCAGGATACTGTGGGACAATGTTTAATTACTAAAAGAAAAAGGAAAAGGAAATGACACAGATAGCTAACAAAGGGAAGTCATTTATAAGAGCAGAGATCTCTGAAAAACAAAAAGAATATATCAGACTTCTTGCTGGATTAAGAGGTGTGACAACACAAGAACTTTTAGGTCAAATTGTAGAACGCTTCATTGACCGGAATTTACAACTTATCCAAGATTACAACAATGAATTGGATAACTTAAACAGTAAGTCTAGCCGCAGAATTAACATGAATACATAGGAGAAGAACAAAATGACAAACGAATTGACACATAAACAATTTTTTAACTCACCAGCAGTAAAACAGAAATTCTCAGAAGTCGTAAATGGCAACGGTCAGCAATTTGTTGCGAGTTTGCTGAGTGTCGTAACAAACAACAATCTACTTGCTAAGGCTACAAATGAAAGCATCATGACCGCTGCTATGAAGGCAGCAGTACTAAACCTACCAATTGAGCCGAGTCTTGGTTATGCGTATATCGTTCCTTACAAGAACCAGGCACAGTTTCAGATTGGATATAAAGGTTTGATTCAACTTGCACAACGAAGTGGACAAGTCACACGCTTGAACGCTGGGGAGGTCTATGAAAGCCAATATAAAGGGTTTAATCCACTTACTGAAGATCTTGAAGTGGACATGACTGCTATTCCAAAAGAGAAAGAAAAAGTCGTTGGTTACTTTGCATTCATGCGATTGGGCAATGGATTTGAAAAAACAGTTTTTTGGACTAAGGAACGAGTTCAAGCTCACGGTAAGAAGTACAGTCAGTCATTCTCTAGTAAATATAGCCCATGGCAGTCTGACTTTGATGCCATGGCTAGAAAAACAGTCTTGAAGCACATGCTTTCAACCTATGCGCCACTTTCAACCGAATTACAGGAAGCAATCGTGGCAGATAACGCAGACAGTACAATCTCAAACAAGAATGAAATCAAAGACGTCACTCAAGAGCCAGTTGCTGAAACATTGGACGGTATCCTAGGAACTCCTAACAAGCCCACAGAGGGCGACAACGTAGTAGAGGGAGAATTTACCGCAGACACCAAAACACCCCCAAAAACGGCTGGAAAAACGGCAAAACCTGACGAGTTAGCCTCTGCCGAATACCCAGCAGATGAAATTCCAGATTTTGACAAAGAAACAGGCGAAGTTTTGGAAGAGATTAGTTTCTTTGAGGGAAACACGACCAACATTAAGGAGTAGGCTATGGAAGAACTAACACAAGAGAACTACTACCAGGACACGAGCTGGTTGACCAACTCACGCTTTAAACGGTATCAGCAATGCCAGGCTAAGGCCTTTGCTTTGGACAGTGGGCAATGGGTAGAAGAGAGGGATGAAACCCCTCTCCTACTCGGAAATTATGTTCACAGTTACTTTGAAAGCCCAGAAGCACATCAGCAGTTCATGGATGAAAATGGTGACAAACTCCTGGCCAAGACTGGCAAGAATAAAGGAAACCTAAAATCTGACTTTGTGATTGGCGATAAGATGATTGCAAGTTTAAAGGATGACGATGGATTTAATCATTTGTATCACGGTTATCCATCGGATGAAGTTCAAAAAGAGTTGATCGTCTATGGCGAAATCGAGGGTGTACCAGTCAAAGGAAAGCTGGATAGCGTGAATCTAAGCCGTGGTTATTTCGTGGATTTGAAAACCATGAAGTCCATCTACGCTGAAGAATGGAGCGCAGAACTTAAAAAGAAAGTTCCTGCAGCAGTTAATAATATTCTTAACTTTGGATATCATGGACAACTTGGTTTATATCGTGAATTGCTGAAACAAATGACTGGGAATGATTTTAGACCATACATTGTAGCGGTCAGCAAGGAAAACGTTCCAGATCGTGACATTTTGAAAATCGATGATGAATGGCTTGAAGAAGGTTTAGACAAAATCAAGTCTGAAATTGTCGAAGTTTGGGATGTTATCCAAGGTCAGAAAGAGCCTAAAAAATGTGGTCATTGCGATTATTGCAGAAGTCAGAAAAAACTGAATGCAGTAGTTAGCTTGAATGACTTGATTGAAAGTGATTATTAAGTTTGAAAAACCAACTATTTCCATTTTGGAAACAACTCAAAAACCAACAAGCCGTGCATTCTTGTAAAACTGCGAACTAGAAAATGCGTCAGTGACATTTATGTGACTTTGGACGAATGGCGCAAAGAATTTCACTCACGCTTGCTTTGCTCACAATTTGGCAGGCGTGGGATTTTGGTAGAAAGTATGGCAGCGATGAGATTATGGAACTGAATGAGGTGTTTTGATGAATAGACTAAAAGAATTAAGACAAGAAAAAAAGCTATCTCAAAAGGAAATAGCAAAAGAAATGAGCATATCAGAAAAGACTCTATCACGCTGGGAAAACGGAGAAAGCCAAATCAAACCAGAAAAAGCCCAACAACTTGCTGACTACTTCGGCGTAAGCGTTGGATATCTGTTGGGGTATGAAAGCAACCCATTGGAACGACTGAAAAGCTTAGTTGATGAATTAAAGGAGCACAAGGACTTGTTAGGAGTTCTGGATTGGTACACAGCTTTTGATTTAGCTAATGACATTCTTGCAATAGCAAGCGTGGAAAAAGCTAGATGGCTAGGGAGGTTGAATGCAGGAGAGATTGATTCTTAAATTTGAGTTAAACAAAAAGCAGATGATTAACTCAAATGATAGACCGCACTTTCATCAAAAGGCTAAAATCACTAAGTTTTTACGGCAGTTAGCTGCATATGAGGGCAACAATGTACTGAGAGATTACTTTGGCTTACCTTACAGCGAGGACAAACCTTGCAAGGTTAAGGTTCGGATATATCCTCCGACAAATCGGAAGTATGACCCACCGAACTGGTCGCCCACAAGCAAGGCTTTGTTTGATGGTTTGACGGACGCTAAGATTTGGACAGATGATAATTACAACGTGATAGTATCGACTGAGTTCATGCACGGTGGCAAGTCCGGAAATAAGAATTATAGGATTGAGCTGGAGATTTACGAATATCACGAGATATTGCAGAGGATAGTTGATGGGATTTGATAGGAGGATAGAAATATGATTGGAGTAACCTATCAGGAAATTCATCTCTTTGTTGAGTTTTTGAAAAAGCAGTATGGGCAAGGGCGTCCAGACTATATTGAAGCCCTGAACGACTTAGACGGTATGGTGGAAGTCTCCTATAGAGAAGCTATTGAAAGATTTTTAGACGATGAAGTACGATAAACACACAGTAATCGACGGATTGAAACGCACAATCGAGCAAAACGAAGAGAAGATAATCGAGTATTCGAAGCCGTGCGATGCACGCAAGAGACGGATTAGAGCGCTGGAGCGCGATTTGTTGAAGAAAAAGAATAAAGAATTGAGGAAAAAAGTGGAGGAGTTGGAAGATGATGGAAGATTTAAAGCAAAAAGTTAATGAAGTATACAACTGGACGGTGGAAGACGGGAAGCCGCAACCTCCCAAGCAAGATTTACCACAAGCGGTGAAAGACCGGGCGGACTATTTTTGGGAAATGGCAGAAGATGGTATGACGTTTATGGGAGCGATGGAATGCATCTTCGCTGATGAAAAGCCTACAGACTATGATTTGGGAGCTACTAAGGGTTGGTTGCCAAAATCTAAGGAGTTTGATGATTGGGTTGGCTATTCGCCAAGCATGGCTCAGGTAGTTATTGCAGTTTATTTGATTTATAGAGGAAACTAAGATGAATAAGCAGGAATTGATTAATGTCCCACGGATTTTGTTCCCTATCGGAACAGAGATTTTAATAAAAGGGAAGATAGTTGGCTTAAAGGTGCTTGATGACAGGTTTGTTGAGAATGTTGTTAAACTCGATTACGGCGAACAAATTATTGCTCCAAACGATGCGATTTATGTCAAGGACGAACCGCAACCAGTCAAAGTTCCGCAGTTTGTGGCGGATTTTATCGAAAAACAGAAAAAACTGGGGCATACACTGTCCTACTCAATAGACGCAAGCATGTCTGACATAGTTGCAGAATGGTATTGGGATAATTCCGAACTTTTCGCACTAGCTTGGATTTTCGGCTACGAGGTCGAGAAAGAGAAGCGGTATCGGGTTAAGATTAAAGGGAATATTAAAGAAAATATGTTGGTTTATGGAGAACTTTTGGAAAGGTATTACTTTACAAAAAGCCTTAGTTTAGACAATGCTATATATTCCCACACCCGTAAAGAACTAGAAGACGCTGGTTTCGGCTGGGTATTCGATTGTCCAGGGATTGAGATTGAGGAGGTTGAGTGATGAGTTATGATTTGGACATCTTAGCGAAAATAGAGAGTGGAGATTATATTTCTATCGCTGAACCTAAATATAGTTCTCCGACCTACAATCTCGGGAAGATGTTTAGAATTGCTATGGATTGGGATTTCGACCAAGGCACTACGTACAACATTGCTGACATTTTAGATAATATCCAGCGTGGTATATCTGAATTAGAGCGGTACCCTGAAAAGTATATGCAGTATGAACCTGAAAATAGATGGGGAACGGTTAGCGATGCTTTAGAAGTTTTAAAGTCGCTGAAAGAGTGTATTTTAGAACAAGATATTGACACGAAATATTTATATGTGAGGTGGTAATGTGAAACGACCAAACAGATATCCGTACACTAAAAATCAATGGGTTGAAGAAACCGTTGATCACTATACGTATAAAAACGATATTTGCTATACAAGTCACATTTTAGAAAATAGACTTACTGGAGAAACTAAGAGCAAGGAGGTTGAGTGATGGAAGATATACGAATACTAGACGCTTGTTGTGGCAGTCGTATGTTTTGGTTTGATAAAAATGAGAGTCATACAACTTTCATGGACATCAGACAAGAAAAATTTGAAATACATGGGAAAAAGGTAAACGTAAACCCTGACGTTGTCGGAGATTTTCGTGATATGCCATTCGATGATGAAACATTTAATCTAGTAGTATTCGATCCGCCACATTTGAAATGGGCAGGTCAAAACTCAATTATGCGATCACAATATGGCCAGCTGGATAAAGTTACCTGGCCGAAAGATTTAGCCAAGGGTTTTGAAGAATGCATGAGAGTTCTAAAAGTTGGAGGTACTCTAGTTTTTAAATGGTCTGATTGTCAAATCAACGTTAAAGAAGTTCTTAAATCTGTACCTTTTAAACCATTGTTTGGGCAACAAAGAGGTACTACGCATTGGATGACGTTTATGAAATTTAAGGAGGTCACATATTGAAACGTTTTATCGCAATCTGGATTCTGGTATCTGCTGGATTAAACATCTGGCAGATGGACAGGATTCGAGAATTGGAAGAAAAGAAGCCGATGGTTATCTACAAGGCGGATAACGCAGGCGCTGAGATTTTCGGTAAAGTCGTCGAGAAAGGACGACACGGCAAATTATACACGCTTACGATTCGTGACTACGGGGTGTTTGTGGTTACGAAGGACGTGTATGAGAAAGTGAAAGTTGGGGATGAGGTGTTACTATGAACACACTAGAAA
>NZ_VMMK01000065.1:0-15864 GCF_013277255.1 Streptococcus sp. 2154 | reverse complement strand
GAGCCCAACAAGATCCCAGTTTACTGATTCTACCGAAACCAGCCTCATCTTGGTACATCAAGCAAACCTTACGAAAATGCCTACTGGTTTTAAAGCGCTTTCTTGTCTTCTTGAATTGAAATTTTATTTTTAGACGCGACAATGGTTTGAGAGTCTGCTTTCTTGGGATGTTCTGGACGTGGCATAATATTTCGCCAACCATGGCGCTTCAACAGTTGATAGAAGGCATCACGTGTGTAGGAACGACCTAACTCCTTTTTATAAGCCTGAAATAAGGCATCAATTGTAACAAATTCTCCTGCCTCTGCAGCCTTCAAATGACGGGCAAGAAAGGCTTTCTCTTCCTCAACTGTCATATATGCATGGTTACGACCACCACGTGTTTCTTGAAGGAGAGAGTCGAGTCCGAACTCCTCATATTTTTTTACGTTTCGCCAAATCGTTGTTTGATTACAGTCTAAAAGCTCTATAATCTCTTTATAAGATTTGCCCATCAGACGAAATAGAACGATTTGAAGGCGTTTATGATATTTAGCTGTACGAGAGTCTCTTAAAAGTGTTTTGATAGCTTGGATTTCTTCTTTAGTTGATTTCATATTACTATTATATAATGCTTTTTGATTTTAGTTTAGTATAAAAATCTTAAGTAGCAAAGATTCTAAAATAACGGAATCCTTGCATTATTGTCCCAACTCTTCCTCGACCACTTCCAAGGCCCGTTCAATGACTACATGCATGTCGTAGTATTTATAATCAGCCAAACGTCCACAGAAAATGACCTTATCATTCTGTGCTGCTTCTTCTTGATAGTTAGCAAATAGGGCATTGTTTCTCTCGTCATTGATTGGATAATAAGGCTCATCTCCACCTTTCCAATCTGCTGGGTATTCACGAGTAATGACCGTTTTAGCTTGTGCTCCGTACTCAAAATGTTTATGCTCAATAATGCGAGTATAAGGAATTTCTCGTTCTGTATAGTTGACAACAGCATTTCCTTGATAGTTTTCTTCATCAAAAACTTCATGCTCAAAACGAAGACTACGGTATTCTAACTCACCATGTTTATAATCAAAGTATTGGTCAATCATCCCTGTAAAGACAACTTTTTCAGCAGAAGCTTCTAATTCTTGACGATTGGCAAAAAAGTCAAGACCAAGTTCTACTTCCACATCCTTGAGCATATTTTCAATGATAACGTTGTAACCACCAATTGGAATACCCTGGTAACGGTCATTGAAGTAGTTATTATCAAAAGTCAAACGAACTGGTAGACGTTTAATAATAAACGGTGGAAGGTCAGTAGCAGAACGTCCCCATTGCTTTTCAGTATATCCTTTAATCAATTTTTCATAAATATCTGGACCGATCAACTTGATAGCCTGCTCTTCCAAGTTTTTCGGTTCAACGTCCTTCATATGAGCCGTTTGCTCAGCAATCTTATCTTTGACCTCTTGAGGAGTTTTTGTCCCCCATATAGCATAGAAAGTATTCATATTGAAAGGTAGATTATAAAGGCTACCCTTGTAATTAGCTAGAGGCGAGTTGATATAATTGTTAAACTCAGCAAATTGATTCACATAATCCCAAACTTTTTTACTAGAAGTATGAAAGATATGGGCACCATATTTATGAACATTAACCCCTTCTACATTCTCACAGTAGATATTTCCACCAATGTGGTCACGTTTATCAATAACTTTTACTTTTTTTCCACGCTTGGTTGCTTCATAAGCAAAAATTGCTCCCGACAAACCAGCACCAACGATTAGATAGTCGTACATAGTCTCTCCCTTATCATTTACCTCTCATCTCCTTAACTATAGCAAAAGAGAGAATCTTATACTCTTCGAAAATCTCTTCAAACCACGTCAACATCGCCTTGCCGTATATATATGTTACTGACTTCGNNTCAAAACAGTGTTTTGAGCTAACTTCTCAGTTACTATTTGATTTTTATTGAGTATTCGTTTCAATCTATTTTAGCACAAAACAAATCATTTCTCAGTTTTCAATAGCCGAGTGATTTAAAAAGACAAGCACCAAAACTGATGTTTGTCTTTATGATTTTCCTTGAAAGGGCTATTTCTAACTATTTAACATGTTTTTCTGCTTCTTTTTGGGCTTTTTCGATTGCTTTTTTGCTTTCTTGATCCCATTTGGTCTTAGCTTCTTCAAACTGTTTAGTCGTCACAGTGTCTTTTGCAGTTTCATGTACTTGTAGTTATTGCCATCACCCTTAATACCAGCCAATGAATAGCCTCTTGTAAATGGCGTTACTTTGGTTACAGATGCTGTTCCACCACTTTACATAGCTGACATAATCAGAGAATTATCAATCATCCAAGCCTGTGCTTCAGCATATTTCTCATAGCGTTTGGCTACATCTTTATTTTCACGATCTGCATCTTTGAGCATCTTGGTGTAAGTATCAAGCCCCAAGCTAGCAATCTTAGCTTTATCTTCTTGAGCATCTAGTCCAAAAATCTTGAGATAGAAGCCATCCTCTGCATTGAAAGGATTGAGATAAGTTGATGGATCCTGATAATCACCCACCCAACCATCAAAGTTCAAATCATAGTCACGATCAGCTGCTGTTGGCGCTAAGAAGGCTACGTTATTAAAATCATCTGTTGAAAGTTGCTGAACGTCGATGACAATGTTATCAGCACCCAAAACTGACTCAAGGGTCTGCTTAACTGAGTTCATGCCTGTCACAGCATTTTTACTTGTCTGATCAACAGCCACATCCAAGTGAATAGGGAAAGTCACACCTTGACTTGCCAATTCTTTTTTAGCTTCCGCAAATTTTGCTTGAGCCTTTTCTTTGTTAAAATAGGCATCCTGAGAATCTGCTAAGTTTATACCTGCCCACTCTGTTCCATAGTTGACCAATTTAGAAGCAACTACTTCTCCAAAGGTCTTGTCTCCAACTTGGACAAATGTAGGAGGCACTAGGGTGTTCCGAAGGGTCTTGCTAGCTGCTTCTTCCCCATTTGACTGAGCAGAATAGGCTGTGCGGTCCAAGGCAAAGTTCACCGCTTGGCGGAAGTTCTTGTTCAAAACAGCTGTCTCAGTTGACTTCTTCTGCTCATCTGTCGTTTTAGCAGTGTGATTGTAGGCCTTACGGTTAACGTTGAAATTGAAATACCAAGAAGTCTTGTCCTGCAAGCTATAGACGATATTATCCTTATATTTTTCCTTGGTCTTAGCCAAGTTAGAACTATTTGGATAAACCCCAGCGATAGAATAAGCTCCACTTTCAAAGTTACGGATGGTCAATTCTTGGTCTGAACCATCAAAATAGGCCAATTTCACATGTTCAATTGATACTTTGTCATGATCATAGTAATGCGGATTTTTCACATACTCGATTGATGATTTTGATGTGAAATCTTTTAACAAATAAGGTCCGCTGTAGAGAATACTATCTGGAGATAGGGTACCAAAATCTTTCCCTTTTGAGTTTAAAAACTCTTCGTTTACTGGGAAAAGAATACTGTTGGTTGTTTTTGAGTTCCAGTAAGGTTCTGGCCGTGACAAAGTATACTCAACAGTCTGGTCGTCAATGGCCTTCACCCCAACCTTAGAAAAGTCAGAATCCGCTCCTGTAATATAATCAGTCAAGCCCTTAATCGAGTTTTGAATCAAGTCAATGGCCTGTGATTTATTATCCACTGCGTACTTGATACCTGTCACAAAATCTTGTGCCTTAACTGGGGCGTACTCTTCACCGTCAGCCGTGAACCATTTGGCACTTTTCTCAATTTGTAAGTATAAGTCAGACCGCCGCTTGAAACAGACCAGTCCTCTGCTAAAGACGGAACTAGATTTCCGTAATTGTCATTTTCAAGCAGACCATCAACTAGGTTGGTAATGATGGCTGTATTATCAGCGTAGTAGTCTAACAAGTAGTTAAATGCAGTTGGATTTCCACTAAAGGTTGATGAGTAAGTTTTTGTATCTGAACCTGATTGTCCGCAAGCAGCTAAAAGCAAGGCAAATGCAAAAGTCAGGCCTGCACTAAGGACACTCTTTTTTGTATTCATCTCCCTTCTACTTTATGTTAGTTTTTGTAACATAGGTTTGTTTTACCAAAATAGTGGAAATTTGTAAAGTTAATTGAATTTCGAGAATGAAAGTTTATAAACCTTGGTTATAAAAAACAAAGGATTTCTGCCTTTTCATACAGTCTTCCCTTGTTTTTATGCGATTTTAATTTTAAATTTTTCTGTAAAAAATATTTATAGTAATTCCACACAGAAAGCATCCCATGGAGCTAAGATTTGTTTTTCAAAGACTTCTTGAGCTAGGGTGTTTTCAATCAAGACCGATTTGACGTTTCCTTCTACTGCCAAGTCTTGCTCTTCATTGGACAAGTTAGCCACAACTAGGAAACGACGGTCGCCATCTTTACGGATATAGGCAAAGACCTTGTCAGCCGTGTCAAGCAATTCAAAGTCAGCTCGAATCAGCCAACTGTTTTCCTTACGAATTTGAACCAACTTCTGATAGGTATAGAAAATAGAATCTGGATTTGCCAGCGCTTCTTGAACGTTGATTTCTTCGTAGTTTGGATTAACTGCCAACCAAGGTTGACCTGTTGAGAAACCAGCGTTTTGGCTCTCATCCCATTGCATTGGGGTACGGGCATTGTCACGTCCAATTACACGGATACTGTCCATAATTTCTTGCATCGGAACGCCTTTTTCAAGAGCCTCACGTGCATAGTTAAGGGATTCAATATCTTCTACTTGATCCAGCGTTTCAAAGGGATAGTTGGTCATCCCAATCTCCTCACCTTGGTAGATATAAGGAGTTCCTCTCATAATATGAAGCAAGATTGCAAAGGCTTTGGCAGATTTTTCGCGGTATTCTTGGTCATTTCCCCAGATTGAGACAATACGAGGGAGGTCATGGTTGTTCCAGAAGAGGGAATTCCAGCCGTCCTCAACTCCTAACTCTGTCTGCCATTTGTTGAAGATTTCTTTTAACTTAGCGATATTCAGCTCTTTTTGATAGTGCCATTTAGGCTGACCTTCCTGATACTGAAGACCGATATGTTCAAAATGGAAGACCATAGACAATTCTTGCCCCTTTGGGTCAGAGTAGAGCTTGGCAATCTCTGGCGTTGCTCCCCAGGTTTCCCCTACTGTCAAGAGATTCTTAGCTCCAAAGGTGGCCTGATTCATTTCCTTGAGATAGGGGTGAAGCATAGGACCATTATTGACTACTTTCTCGTCAGGAATTTTCCCAATCATATCAATAACATCCATCCGGAAACCACCAATACCTTTATCAATCCAGAAGTTCATCATCTCATAAATTTTCTGGCGAAGTTTTTCATTCTCCCAGTTGAGATCAGGCTGTTTCTTACTGAAAAAGTGGAGATAGTATTGACCTGACTTTTCATCGTATTCCCAAGCAGACCCACTAAAGATAGAATCTAGGTCATTGGGTTCATCGCGCCAGATATAGTAGTCTCGCTCAGGGCTATTAGGATTTTCACAGGCCTCTACAAACCAAGCATGTTCATCCGAGGTATGATTGACCACCAAGTCCATGATGATACGAATATCACGCTTCTTAGCTTCCGCAATCAGTTGGTCCATGTCCTCCATAGTTCCGAAAATAGCTGCAATCGCTTGATAATCAGCAATATCATATCCATTATCATCCATAGGACTGTCATAAACGGGAGAAAGCCAAATCGCTGTAATCCCTAGCTTGGCTAGATAGTCTAACTTACTGGTAATTCCTGGCAAATCGCCAATTCCATCTCCGTTGCTGTCCATGAAACTCTTTGGATAAACTTGATAGACTACGGCATTGTGCCACCATTTTTCTTGCATCTTCTTACCTCATTATTTTAATAATCTACAATCTATGATAGCGCTTTTTGAATTTTTGTGCAAGCCTTCGCCTAATCTTTTTGATTCCTTTTTTAACTCCATAGTTTCCTAACTTCCAATTTTTTATTATAATAGAGGTCAGAGGTAAAAAAATGAAAAAACAAGCTTTTAGTTCTGAACGATATTTGAATTTACAACGCGACCATATTTTGGAACGCATTAACCAATTTGACGGCAAACTCTACTTAGAATTTGGCGGTAAAATGTTAGAAGATTTCCACGCTGCTCGTGTCCTTCCTGGTTATGAACCTGACAACAAAATCAAGCTCTTGCAAGAATTGAAAGAGCAGGTTGAGGTTGTGATTGCCATTAATGCTAGCAACATTGAACATTCCAAAGCACGTGGCGACTTAGGCATTTCTTATGACCAAGAAGTTCTTCGTTTGATTGACAAATTCAATGAATTAGGGATTTTTGTCGGCTCCGTTGTCATTACACAATACGCTGGCCAACCCGCTGCAGATGCCTTCCGCAACCAACTTGAGAAAAACGGAATTGATTCTTATCTTCATTATCCAATCAAAGGATATCCGACGGATATGGATCACATCATTTCCCCAGAAGGCATGGGCAAAAACGACTACATCAAAACCAGTCGCAACTTGATTGTCGTAACCGCTCCTGGACCCGGTTCTGGAAAATTGGCAACGTGTATGTCCAATATGTACCACGACCAAATCAATGGCATCAAGTCTGGCTACGCTAAATTTGAAACCTTCCCTGTTTGGAATCTTCCCCTTCATCACCCAGTTAACTTGGCTTATGAAGCTGCCACAGCTGACCTTGATGATGTCAACATGATTGACCCCTTCCATCTTCAAACCTATGGAGAAACCACTGTCAACTACAACCGTGATATCGAAATCTTCCCAGTGCTCAAGCGCATGTTGGAACGTATTCTCGGAAAATCACCATACGCTTCACCGACAGATATGGGTGTCAACATGGTTGGTTTCGCTATTACAGATGACGAGGCTGCTGTCGAAGCTTCTAAACAAGAAATCATCCGCCGTTACTATCAAACAGTTCTTGACTTCAAAGCTGAAAAAGTTGGCGAAGCTGCCGTCAAGAAAATTGAGTTGCTCATGAACGACCTCGGTATCACACCTGCAGACCGTAAGGTTGCTGTCGTTGCGCGCCAAAAAGCAGAAGAAACTGGTGGACCAGCCCTAGCCTTTGAATTGCCAAATGGGGAAATCGTCACTGGTAAGAACTCAGAACTCTTTGGCCCTACAGCCGCTGCCTTGATCAACGCCATCAAAAAATCAGCTGACATCGCTAAATAAGTAAAACTAATCGAGCCTGAAGTTGTTAAGCCAATCCAAGGTCTTAAAATCGATCATCTCGGTAGCCACAATCCACGCCTTCATTCAAATGAAATCCTGATTGCACTTGCTATCACAGCTACAGAAAATCCTGATGCTGCCCGCGCTATGGAAGAACTCGGCAACCTCAAAGGAAGCGAAGCCCACTCAACCATCATCTTGACTGATGAAGACAAGAATGTCCTTCGTAAACTGGGTATCAACGTAACCTTTGACCCATACTACCAATACGACCGCTTATATCGTAAGTAAAGATTTCAACCTCTCCAGCCTCGGAGAGGTTTTCTCTCTGTCTCAGGAGCAACCTTTATGATATAATGAGAGAAGAAAACTGAAAGGATTTACCATGTCAAAAGAAGTTATTGTCGAAAGTTTTGAACTTGACCACACCATTGTCAAAGCACCCTATGTTCGCTTGATTGGGGAAGAAACAGGGCCAAAGGGAGATGTCATCTCCAATTATGATATTCGTTTAGTGCAACCCAATGAAGACTCGATCCCTACTGCCGGCCTTCACACTATCGAGCACCTCTTAGCCAAACTCATCCGTACCCGCATTGACGGCATGATTGACTGTTCACCATTTGGTTGCCGCACAGGCTTCCACATGATTATGTGGGGACGTCACGCCAGTGCTAAAATCGCAGCTGTTATCAAGGATTCGCTCAAGGAAATCGCTGAAACTACTACTTGGGAAGATGTCCCAGGGACAACCATCGAATCTTGCGGAAACTACAAGGACCACAGCCTCTTCTCTGCTAAAGAATGGGCAAAACTCATCTTGGAACAAGGGATTTCAGATGATGCCTTTGAACGTCATGTGATTTAAAATCGAGTAGGGGATAATCTCTAGCCCCTCTCACACCACCGCACGTGCCGTTCGGCATACGGCGGTTCAACTAACTTTTAACGCATGTCGTTCAAGGTAATAATCCAAACACGAAACCAGTCCACGTTTTTCCAGGACTGGTTTTGATATAGCACGTTTAAGTACCGACTTCTGAGCTACTATAGTAGACTGAAACTAGAATAGTACACCTCTACTACACGACATGCCCGTCGTACCTCAAAAGGAACCAGTTTTTTTCAGCTGGCTCCTTCTTTTTTATCCTCAAAATTCTATCTTAGGCTTTCTCACGAATAACCAAAACGCCATCTTCCATATCTGCTTCCAGATGTTTAGCATCTAAATGATCTAAGTGGAAGTCTGTCACCTTATCACGAATTTCTTGTTCAACCACGCGACGGAGAGGACGAACCCCCATGACTTCGTCGTAACCTTCTTCTGTGATATAATCTTTAGCCGCTTGACTGACTACCAAGTCAATGTCTTTCTTAGCCAAGGTTTGGTTAACTTCAGCCAACATCAAATCTACAATCTTAGAAAGGTCTTCCTTAGTCAAGTGTGAGAACTCGATGACTGCATTAAAGCGGTTGAGGAATTCTGGACGGAAGAAGGGGTTCAAACGGTCCATCAATTCTGGTTTATTCGCATCTTCTGTCAAGTTGGCTTCATAGCCAAATCCAGCATTTGAGGTCGCAATAATGACAGTGTTCTTGAAGCTTACTGTATTTCCTTGACCATCTGTCAAACGACCATCATCTAGAACTTGGAGGAGAAGGGTAATAACTTGAGGGTCAGCCTTTTCAATTTCATCCAAGAGAATGATAGAGTATGGATTGCGACGAACACGTTCTGTTAAGGTATTGCTATTGTCATCATAACCCACATAGCCTGCTGTTGTACCAATTAGCTTAGAAACAGCTGTACGGTCACTGTATTCAGACATATCCAAACGGATAATCGCATCCTGGGTTCCAAACATATCGAGTGCCAATTGCTTAGCAAGCTCCGTCTTACCAACCCCAGTAGACCCTACAAAGAGGAAGCTGCCGATTGGGCGATTTCCTTCATCAAAACCAGCACGGTTACGACGGATAGCACGAGCTACAGCTTCTACGGCCTTATCTTGACCAATCACCTTGTCTTGCAAGCGATGGGCCATATCTTTCAAACGTTCGATATCTGAAGCTCCCATTTGCGATACTGGGATACCTGTCATTCGTTCCACAGATTCAGCCACATCATTGACACTTGCAGTCACTTTCATATCTTCTGTGTGGTTTTCGATTTTCTTTTCCAATTCTGCAATGCGTGTTTTATAGTTTAGAGCTGCTTCAAAATCTTCTGCTTCAACTGCTTTTTCTTGCTTGTCTTTTTCCGTTTCGATTTCTCGTTCAACAGCATGCACATCTGTTACTGGATGTTGAGCCGCCAAGTGAGCAGCCGTTACATCGACAAGGTCAATAGCCTTATCTGGCAAGCTACGTTGAGGAATGTATTGAACAGAATAATCCACCGCTGCTTTCAAGACTTCGTCTGGCAAGATGACATTGTGGTGTTGTTGATAGAGATCACGAATGCCTTGAAGAATTTTAAAAGTATTCTCTGCTGAAGGAGCATTGACCTTCACTTCGTTGAAACGACGAGCAAGAGCAGCATTCTTCAAGATGGTGTTACGGTATTCGTCTTGAGTTGTTGCCCCAATCACTGTCAATTCTCCACGAGAGAGAGCTGGCTTGAGAATATCCGCAAGTCCTTTAGAACCACTGTCTCCACCAGTGCTACCAACACCAAGAATTTGGTGAATTTCATCAAAGAAGAGGATAATATTCCCTGCTTCTTTCACTTCATTGACTAAGTTTTGGACATTTTCTTCAAAGCTACCACGGTATTGAGTACCAGCCTCAAGACCTGAGATATCAATAGAAATAATTTCCTTGTTCTTGATAGCAGCAGGAACATCTCCGTTCACAATGGCTTGCGCTAGACCTTCGACAACTGCTGTCTTACCAACACCTGCATCTCCGACCAAAACAGGATTGTTCTTGGTGCGGCGTGAGAGGATTTCAGATGTTTCTTGAATTTCCTTGTTTCGTCCGATAACAGGATCCAACTTGCCCTCACGCGCTTCTGCTGTCAAGTTTCGACCTAGTTTTGCAAGGACACCGTCTTGTTTCATACCTGATGCCTGTTGTGACATTTGCACATCAGTTTCTGCATTTCCTGGTAATTGACCAGTCGTACGATAGTGAGCAAATTCCTCAGGTGTGACTTCGCGCCCATTAATTAAGTAACGGCGATTTTCAGAACTGTATCCTCGCATACCACCCATCAATTGGTTAAATAAATCATCCATGTTATTAAAATTATTAAAGTTGTTATTCATATTCTTTACCTCTTTTTGTTTACAAAGTTATGATTACTGATATTGACTATCTTTGACCATTGTTTTAAAAAATTTAGACTAGCTAGATCGCTACCCTACGTACTATTTCTGGTTTTTCTTTTTCAAGCAGGAGTAGACTATCTTTACTTCTGAAGATTTCTAGATGAAACATAGACCCACCTCTTTCTATTTTACTTTAAATAAGTGTTCTAGTAAGGCTTTCATTTACCTTACGTTCATAATATACTACATTGGTCAGAAAAGGTCAAGAGTTTTGACTTTAATTGACCAATATTTTTTAAAAAGCAAAAACACCCTGAAACATCAGGGTGCTATTCTTATACCAAATACAAAATTGCTAGGGTCAAAAGACTTGCTAGAAGTCCCACTCCCCAAAAGAAGAAGTCAACCTTCCACTCGCTCCAAGGATTTCCTTTACCAGACAATCCCCCAAGCTCAAAATGGTGATGTACAGGCGTCATACGGAAAATACGTTTGCCACCTGTCAGTTTGAAATAGCCGACTTGCATCATGACTGAGGTTGTTTCAAAAACATAAACAATTCCGATAATCAAGAGAGTCCATTCTTGGTGGAGAGCCATAGAAATAGCTGCCAGCATTCCACCGAGAGCCAAACTTCCCACATCTCCCATAAAGACTTTAGCAGGCTTATGGTTAAAAACGAAGAAACCAAGCAAACCACCAATCATAGCAAGAATCACTAGAAGGATGTCCATCTGACCTTGCACATAGGCAATAACTCCATAGGCAGACAAGCTAATCACAACGGAAATACTAGCTAGACCGTCAATACCGTCTGTCAAGTTGACTGCATTTGAAAAACCGACTAGCCAGAAAAGGGCGAAGAAAATATAGAAAATCCCCAGATGCACTTGGTAACCAAAGACTGAAAGCATATCGCCTCCACGCTCATAGAAAAGATAGAAGATAACTCCACCTAGAAGCTGAAGAGCTAATTTTTGCTTGGGATTAAGCCCCTCATTGATTTTACGAAAGACCTTGAGAAAGTCATCTAAAAATCCGACCAAGCCATACAAGACCAAGATGAACAAAATCATTCCCACATTATTGCTGAATTGGCTACTAAATAGGGCGAAAAAGAAAGCAAGCAAAACAGAAGTAATTAAGAAAACCAAACCTCCCATTGTAGGAGTCCCAGCTTTTGCCTGATGCTGTTTGACATCCTCATGCATCTGCTGGCCTGTAATTTGCGCCTTTCTATAAAATTGGATAAAGGCCGGAATTCCTACTACAGTTAGTAAAAATGTCACAATTCCAGCACTGATGGAAATAAACATATTAGTCTCCTAAAGTTAATGTAATTTTTTTAATATCCTTGATAGCTGTGTTAGCTCGAACATCTTGCTTCTGCACAGTAGAGCCCGAACCTTCAAATGCAAGTTCTATATTGAGCCACTTAGCAAGGGTCTCAGCAGTCTCCTTTGTCCAACCATACATGTCTGGAACTTCCTCTGCTTTATCAGATAAGATTAGGACTTGCTGATTTGGGGCAAGATTCTTCCCTTCTTCAGCAGAACTGTTTTTAATCTTCGTTCCTGTTCCCACAACAATAGGTTGTACAAGATTGCGACGCAATTCTTCTGCTAAATCACCAGGTGAAATATCCTTGACACTAGGCATATGATAAGGACTTTGTTGACTTACTTGCTCCAAAGCTTTAGCTGTTGTTTGAAGATTGAGAGAGTCTTTCATAGCTGAAGCCCGCTCCAAGATAGGATTGGCAAATTCTCCCAACTGGATACCTGAATAATGTTCAGGTTGTTGGACCGTCACATACAAGATAAAATCAGGATTTTCAGCCGGATTCATCGATACAGCCGAGAAAATATAGTTGGTTAACCCAACTAGATAACCACCATTTTTCTCGTCAGCAATCTGAGCCGTACCAGACTTGAGGGCTACATTTTGCCCAGGAACAGTTACAGTTGGCTTGCCTGTGCTGTGGTTATACATGGTTCCATAAACCGCATCCGTCCCTACCAAAACCATGTTAGTCCGAGTTAGACTAGCTGCATCTTTAGAAACAGGATTTCCCACAATTTCTTTTTGAGATTTCCGAGCAGTTTGATCATTTGGATCATAAATGGCACTAATAAATTTAGGTTCCAGCATGACACCGTCATTAGCAATGGCTGTAAAGGCACGAATCATTTGCGTCTGGGTCACTGAAATCCCTTGTCCAAATGAGCTTTGCGCAATGTTGACAATATTATCCGCAGGAAGCTGACCAGCATACTCATCCGTCAAACCGAAACGGGTCGGAACACCAAATTTAAAACGATTAAGATAATCAAGCCAGGTAGCATCTCCCATCTTTTGCTCAAGGAGGGTCATCCCAACGTTACTTGAGTGTGCAAAACCTTGAGAAAAAGTCATCATTCTGCCACCAGTCAATCCTTCATTAACGTCCCAATCTCGAATCGTGGCATCTGCAATTTTTAACTCACTACTATTAAAGACTTCTCCTCCTGGAAAGGTATTATTATCAATAGCAGCAGCCAACATCATCACTTTCATAGTGGAACCTGGCTCATAGTTACTTTGGTAAAGGATATCACGCCAGACAAAGTCCTTAGTGATTCCTTCCTTAGTATCGGCATCAAAGGTTGGTCGTTGCGTTGTTGCCAGAATTTCCCCTGTTTTAGCACTGACCAAAGTCGCTGTCATGTACTTTCCTTTTACCTTCTCTTGAAAAGCATCCATCTGGGTTTCCATAAAGGACTGGAGAGGGCTGGAAATGGTTGTATAAACATCCTTGCCATCTACCGTTTGTTGGGAAACTTGTTCTGTTCCAGGTACAATATTACCCAGACGATCCTTTTCATAGGTAATAATGCCGTCTGTCCCTGCAAGAATACTGTTCAAGGAACTCTCCATTCCAGAGGTTCCCAGCAAGCTCTTGCTTCCATCTTCATTTTCATGGAGCTGAGCTAATCCGATAAAACTAGAAGCAAATTGTCCGTTTGGGTAACTACGATTGGGACTGGTTGTAAAATCAATCCCCTTGACCTCTGCAGTTTCCAACTCTTTTTTGATAGACATCATATTGGCATAGGTAATCCCATTGCCCTTCGAACCAAAGGAAACTTGCTTGAGATTAGGTTGCGAGAGTTGCTCTCTTACATAGGATTCTTCCATGTCCAGATACTTATGAAAGACCTCTGCAACCTTGTTAAATTGTGTTTTTTCTACGTAAAGAATCTTACCCGTTGCTGACTTATAGTTCTCATCAATAACCGCATAGACATTATAAGATGTCGCATCCTCAGCAATCGGGACTCCATTTCGGTCATAAATAGTCCCACGTTTGGCAGGAACTGTACGGGTGGTTTGATGAACCTTCTTAGCTTCCTTCGCTAAATCTGTTCCAAAGCGAGTGCCCGTCCCAATAATGACCGCAAAATTGACTAAAAAAACGGCAAAAACAAAGACAGATAATAAACTCAGACTTTTTCCAACTCTGCGTCTGTTTTCAGCCGGCGATTTCCGATTTTTCGTCGCATAACGGATTACTCTTTTTGTCCACTTCATATCTTACTCCGCTATTCGAATATTTTCATTGTTTAATTGCAAATCGTGTGAATTGGCAATCTCTTTCAAACGTTCTGCACGTAATAGTTCATTGACCTCTTGCTTGGCATCGTCCAATTCGGTCTTCTTTTCTTCTATCTGCGCATTGATTTTTGTCAAATCATTCTGCACTTGCAAGAGCTTGGTCTGCATAAAAATAATACTAATGGCTACAATAAGAGTGGTTACAGCAATGGAAAAGTAAAAAGCTTTTTCCACACGCGAAAACCGTTTAAGTTGCATCTGTAGTATTTGACCTGTTTTTTCCATTCTTTCTGCCATCATTTTTCCTCTTACTTGTGAATTTTTCTGGCCACGCGCAACTTGGCTGAGTGCGAGCGGTTATTGGCTTCTAATTCTTCTGCACTTGGCAAGATTGGCTTACGGGATACCAATTCCATCTTGGGCTTGAGATCATCTGGGATGAAAGGCAAACCTTTTGGAACTTCAACTGTTGAAGCTTCCTTAAACAATTGCTTGGTCAAGCGGTCTTCCAAGGAATGAAAGGTAATCACTGAAATTCTACCATCCAGAGTCAACATATCCATAGACTGCTGGATGGACTCATCTGCCGCTCCCAGTTCATCATTGACTTCAATTCGAATAGCCTGGAAAATCTGCTTAGCAGGATGCCCCTTCTTCTTGAGTTCCTTGGCAGGTTTGACCAACTTGATAATCTCTGCTAACTCAGTCGTTGTCTCAATCGGCTTCACTTCACGCGCTTGCTCAATCTTACGCGCAATCTGTTTAGAGAATTTATCCTCACCGTATTTGAAGAAAATACGAACCAAATCATGATAGTCATAATGATTAACCACTTCATAGGCTGTCAGACTAGCATCCTGATTCATCCGCATGTCCAGTGGCGCATCCTTTTTATAAGAAAAACCACGCTCACGCTGGTCCAATTGAGGACTAGACACTCCCAAGTCATAACAAATTCCATCAATTTCCTGAACACCAGCTTCGCGCAAACGTGCCTGTAAATGACGGAAGTTATCCTTGATAAAGGTCACCATTCCCTTCTCAATGTAAGGTGCCAAGCGTTTTTGCGCATTGTCAATGGCATTCTGATCCTGGTCAAAGGCATAGAGATGGCCTTTTTCACTTAATTTACTTAATAAATACTCGCTATGGCCTGCTCCACCCAAAGTCGCATCAACGTAGATACCGTCGGGCTTTACGTCAAGCATATCAATCGTTTCATGGAGTAAGACCGTTACATGATGAAATTCTTTTGTCATATCTTATCTATTTTACCACAAATCCGACCAGCTTGCACTAGTCAGACAAATCAGACAAGGAGGCCAAATTTCAAGTTCAAGTTAGCCATGAAGAAGTCTTCTCTGGGTGATTTGTAGTTCAAGCATTTTTTAGGATAGTTATTAATCCAATTTTCGATGAATGCGACTTCTTTGGGAGTCGTTTTCTTAGTTCCCTTAGGTAACCATCTCCGAATGAGCCTGTTGTGATTCTCATTAGTTCCCCTTTCCCAAGAGGCATAGGGGTGCGCATAATAGATATGTTCCTCAGAAAATACATCAGACAAGCGGTTAAATTCTGTACCATTATCTGCCGTGATGGACAGAATCTTGTCTTGTTTTAAGATGAGTTTTAAAGCCTGATTGACCGCCTCAGCACTTTTATTTGGAATCAATCGGATAATTTGATGCCTAGTCCTTCGATCAGTTAAGACCAGTAAACAATAATTTTTCACTCTTGTAAGCAGAACCGTATCAATCTCATAATGCCCATTCTCCAATCGCAGATTGATAGCTTCAGGACGCT
>NZ_VMMK01000064.1:8955-18777 GCF_013277255.1 Streptococcus sp. 2154 | reverse complement strand
AAGAGGTTTTAGAGGCTTATTTACCATGGACTAAAGTTGTACAAGAAAAGTGCAAATAAGAAATCTCCAGATTAGGAACTATCCGTGAGTTCCCTAGTCTGGAGATTTTTCAATATACTTCGTTATTGGACGGTTACTTTTCTTCTGAAAATACTAGCTAGCATCAGTTGTCCTAAAATTTAGTGTCAGTGCGTCATAACAAGGTATCTATCATTAGGCTAATAGAGATAAAATAAACAATTGATTTAGAACATTTGTTTGATAGTGGTGATAAAGTTTTAAATCTGCTACATAATTTGTGGAGTTTTTTCTATAATTAGGAGTTTAACCTAATCTGCAAATAGGAGTATACTAATAATGTAATCGTTATCAAAAGTCTAAAAAGGAATTTTTAGATGGATATCAAAATAAAAAAGGGGGGAAATTATGAATAAGTTTTCAAAAACCTTGAGAGACAACTGGATCTTTCTCTTGATGGTTTTGCCAGGGGCGCTCTGGTTGATTCTATTCTTCTACATTCCAGTATTTGGGAACGTGGTTGCCTTCAAAGACTACCACATGACCAGTAATGGTTTCATAGATAGTATCATAAATAGTAAATGGGTCGGACTTGATAATTTCAGATTCTTATTTAGTTCAAGAGACGCCTTTATTATCACACGAAATACTGTCCTATACAATCTTGGCTTTATCTTTCTAGGTTTGGTTGTATCTGTAGGGATTGCCATTATCCTCAGTGAACTCCGTTCCAAGAGAATGGTGAAGATTTTCCAAACTTCTATGTTGTTCCCTTACTTCTTGTCTTGGGTTATCATCAGTTTCTTTACAGATGCCTTCCTAAACATTGATAAAGGGGTGTTCAACCATTTATTGGAAAGTCTTGGTCTAAAAGAAGTCAACTTCTACGCTGATTTGGGAATTTGGCCCTATCTCCTACTTTTCCTAGGTATTTGGAAAGGTTTTGGATATAGCAGTGTCATGTACTATGCGACAATCATGGGAATTGATCCAACCTACTACGAAGCAGCGACAGTAGACGGAGCCAGCAAATGGCAACGGATTCGCAATGTAACCATTCCGCAGTTGACACCGCTGGTAACTGTATTGACCATCCTTGCAGTCGGAAATATCTTCCGTGCAGACTTCGGTCTCTTCTACCAAATCCCTCACAATGCTGGTCAGCTTTATAACGTAACCAACGTCTTGGACGTATATGTATATAATGGTTTGACCCAGACAGCGGATATCGGGATGGCTTCAGCAGCAGGTCTCTACCAATCAGTAGTCGGCTTGATTCTGGTGGTTCTATCAAACTTACTGGCAAGACGAGTTGATCCAAACTCAGCTTTGTTCTAGAAAGGAGGAGAATATGGCAGAAAAGAAAATTAAAAAAGAAAAAATTGATAATGTCGGCATTCACTCCTTCAGTAAGAAAGCAGATATCTTCTTCAGTATCATTTCGGGTTTGATTGCCCTCTCTTGTATCCTACCCTTCGTATTCGTTGTCATTATTTCAGTGACGGACGAGAAAAGCCTCCTCCAATACGGCTACAGCTTCTTCCCATCCCAATTTGGATTAGACGGTTTTGAGTTCTTGGCACAGTTTAAGGATAAAATCTTACAAGCCCTCTTCATTTCTGTCTTTGTAACCGTAGTTGGGACATTTACAAATGTCTTTATCACAACAACCTATGCCTACGCTATCTCACGGACAACATTTAAGTATCGCAGATTTTTTACCATCTTCGTCCTTCTCAGTATGTTGTTCAACGCTGGTTTGGTACCAGGTTATATCATGGTGACCCGTGTGCTTCAGCTTGGGGATACTGTTTGGGCCTTGATTGTTCCAATGCTTCTCTCACCATTTAACATCATCTTGATGCGTTCCTTCTTCAAGAAGACCATTCCAGAAGCCATTCTCGAATCGGCTCGTATCGATGGTGCCAGTGAGGCTCGGATTTTCTTCCAAATCTGTTTGCCATTGTCACTACCAGGTATCGCAACCATCACGCTTTTGACAGCACTTGGTTTCTGGAATGACTGGTTCAACGCCCTTCTTTACATCAAGAGTGACAACTTGTATCCATTGCAATATTTGCTTATGCAAATCCAACAAAATATGGACTACATTGCCAAAGCGGTCGGCTTGACTGGTCAACTGGGAGTTGCTCTACCGAAAGAAACAGGTCGTATGGCCATGGTTGTGGTTGCAACCCTTCCAATCGCGATTTTGTATCCATTCTTCCAACGCTACTTTGTAAAAGGTTTGACTATCGGTGGTGTGAAAGAATAGTGTTTATTGAGAAAGAACATTTCTCATTTCCAAACTTCCCTTGCGTGAAGTTAACATCATTACATTGTTTATAAGTTTAAAAATAAAAAAAGGAGTTTTTATCATGAAAAACTGGAAAAAATATGCTTTTGCATCTGCTAGTGTAGTCGCTTTGGCTGCAGGTCTTGCTGCTTGTGGAAACTTGACAGGTAACAGCAAAAAAGCTGCTGATTCAGGTGACAAACCTGTTATCAAAATGTACCAAATCGGTGACAAACCAGATAACTTGGATGAATTGTTAGCAAATGCCAACAAAATCATCGAAGAAAAAGTTGGTGCCAAATTGGATATCCAATACCTTGGCTGGGGTGACTATGGTAAGAAAATGTCAGTTATCACATCATCTGGTGAAAACTATGATATTGCCTTTGCAGATAACTATATTGTAAATGCTCAAAAAGGTGCTTACGCTGACTTGACAGAATTGTACAAAAAAGAAGGTAAAGACCTTTACAAGGCACTTGACCCAGCTTACATCAAGGGTAATACTGTAAATGGTAAGATTTACGCTGTTCCAGTTGCAGCCAACGTTGCATCATCTCAAAACTTTGCCTTCAACGGAACTCTCCTTGCTAAATATGGTATCGATATTTCAGGTGTTACTTCTTACGAAACTCTTGAGCCAGTCTTGAAACAAATTAAAGAAAAAGCTCCAGACGTAGTACCATTTGCTATTGGTAAAGTTTTCATCCCATCTGATAACTTTGACTACCCAGTAGCAAACGGTCTTCCATTCGTTATCGACCTTGAAGGCGATACTACTAAAGTTGTAAACCGTTACGAAGTGCCTCGTTTCAAAGAACACTTGAAGACTCTTCACAAATTCTATGAAGCTGGCTACATTCCAAAAGACGTCGCAACAAGCGATACTTCCTTTGACCTTCAACAAGATACTTGGTTCGTTCGTGAAGAAACAGTAGGACCAGCTGACTACGGTAACAGCTTGCTTTCACGTGTTGCCAACAAAGATATCCAAATCAAACCAATTACTAACTTCATCAAGAAAAACCAAACAACACAAGTTGCTAACTTTGTCATCTCAAACAACTCTAAGAACAAAGAAAAATCAATGGAGGTGTTGAACCTCTTGAATACGAACCCAGAACTCTTGAACGGTCTGGTTTACGGTCCAGAAGGCAAGAACTGGGAAAAAATTGAAGGTAAAGAAAACCGTGTTCGCGTTCTTGATGGCTACAAAGGAAACACTCACATGGGTGGATGGAACACTGGTAACAACTGGATTCTTTACATCAACGAAAACGTTACAGATCAACAAATTGCAGATTCTAAGAAAGAATTGGCAGAAGCTAAAGAATCTCCAGCGCTTGGATTTATCTTTAACACTGACAATGTGAAATCTGAAATCTCAGCTATCGCTAACACAATGCAACAATTTGATACAGCTATCAACACTGGTACTGTAGACCCAGATAAAGCGATTCCAGAATTGATGGAAAAATTGAAATCTGAAGGTGCCTACGAAAAAGTATTGAACGAAATGCAAAAACAATACGATGAATTCTTGAAAAACAAAAAATAATCAGCTAAATTGATTTCGTGTATTCATTCCTAACTCCTAAAATAAGAATCACTGCTTTCCTCAGGCTTATCTGGGGAAGGCAGTGATTTTTTGAATGAAAAATAAACCAACTAATATAATTCAGGTATAGTTGGTCTTTTTGTATAAAATTGCTATTTTATGAGGAGTGTTGTCTCTGTAATAAATCATTCTTATCCCAAGTATAGAACTTCATCACAGAGACATTCGATATCTTGCTCTATATGAGAAGCTAGAATAATAAGTTTCCCCTTTTCTTTTAGGTGGAGTAATTTTTCTCGAATTTTTTGAACAGATTGCTTATCAAGTCCGTTCATTGGTTCATCTAAGAGTAATATATCTGGATTTTCCATAAAAGCCTGTGCTAGAGCTAATTTTTGTTTCATTCCTAAAGAGTAGTGTTTTACTTTTTTAGAAGAACTAGGATCGAGTCCTACATCTATCATACTCTGAATGATTTCTTTCTCTCCTATTTTATTTTTGATTAGAGCTAGTTGATGTAAGTTATCAAAACCAGAATAACCTTCCAGAAATCCTGGAGTCTCAATAATAACACCTACACTTGGTAAGAAGGGAAAATCTATTCCAAGTATGTTTCCATCTAATTCGATTTTTCCTTCAGTTATACCTTCTAATCCCGCTAAACACTTGAGTAAAACTGTTTTTCCTGAACCGTTATATCCAACAATTCCGTATATATTTCCACTGGAAAATTCAAAGGAAAGGTCTTCAAAAATTACATTGTGTTTATAGTTTTTACGAATAGATTTTAAATGTAAGTCTGTCATATCTATTGTCTCCTTATTTTTTTCATAACAACTAGGATTATGGTGAGCAAAAGGTATAAAAGTAGGATACGAGTAATTATTTCTGGTAGGGATAGTAAGCCAGAATGGGCTTCGTATTTAATATAATGGAAGTCTAGCCAAGTTAAAGGAGATAAAAATTTAATCCAGAAACGTGAAGCTTCTGTAATAAATAATTCTACAATAACTAATCCACAGGCTAAGGTATTTCCTAAATTAGAATAATAACTATTGAAAACGAAAATCACTCCCCCAATCAATATGAACATAAGGAATAACAATAAGAATATTTGAAAAAAAGCGCCATAGGGAGAATAATATTGCAGTATAATTGAGCGTAGATGCGTCATGCTATCAACACCTTCCGGAAATGAAATGCGTCCTTGAGCTAGGGAGGGTAGGAGACGTCCCCAATGATTTGAAAGGTGTAGTGTAGGGAGAAAAGTGATTAAAATGCTGATGATTTGGTAAATCGAAGCGATTAAGCTCGCGATAAGCAGATAAATAAACTGGGAGAGCATCCACTTTTTCTGTCCGATTTTTAAGATTAACCAAAACTGGAAAGTATCTTTTAAAGGAAGATTGCTAAATAGTAGTATGACAGATAAAATAGAAATTGCAGTGAACCATTGACTCGTGAAGAGAACAGTTACAATGCTGACAGGATAAGTTTCTTTGAAGTGATTAGCTAAATTAGAAAAAGGTAGCATTAAAATCAAAGTATAGAGGTGAAAGAAAATTAAGATAGGCAACAATCGTTTAAAGGTGAATTGTTGTTTTAAGAGAATAGTTACTACACGTATAATCTCCATAAGATTACTCCTTATCATAAAAATGCCAATGTTTTTTAAGAGCTAGTCGAATGATCTCTATTGACAAAAGTGCCCATAGAGTTAAGAAAATATAAGGATAAAGCAACGAAAAAATATTTCGAAAGTTTTCGTCACCTACTTGAAAATATGCTAGCCCTTCTCGTAAATAATCATCTGTCGTTAAGACGATATGTGGTAGAGTAAAAAAAGGGAGAACTCTCTCTAAACCAAATGTTGTGAGGACAAACCAGGCTGTACTTGGAAGAAGATAGACCATTAACACATTAGGGTAAAAAACGGAAAGAACTCCACCTAATAGAGTAAAGAATGCAAAATAGAGTCCAATTAGACTAATGAGAAGGAAGTAGAAAAGGAATATAAATCCTTGATTTAACAACCACTGATTGCTAAAAGTAGATGAGTAGTGAGAATTAGTGAGGGGAAAATAAAAGGAGAGGAGAATTAAAAAACAGAATCCTAAGGTCAGTCCTACAAAATAAGAACGGAAAATTAACCGTTTGACGAAGGAAGAAGCGTATTGTCGCAGAGACATACGACTAAGTAAAAAAGGAAGTCTATTTTGATGGTAGTCTTGTGAAAAGTCTGTTACTACAGTGGAAGCTGCTGTTAAGATATATAATGACATTGCTAGATTTCTAGAGAAGGAGAGCATGAAATAATCAGGGACTGCAAGTGAATTTCTTCCGTCTAATTTTATTGTTAGATCTGTATAGGACATCATCAATGCAACTACTAAGGAAAAGAGTAGTCCAATCCAAATCCTCCAATCTTTTAGCGTATATTTAAAGGGGAGAAGTAGTTTCATCTAACTTACCTCTTTCCAGTTTGTGGGATCGATAACTGCTTTATCTATACAATCTTTTTCTTTGATTGTAAAGATTAGGAAGGGACGATAGAGATTTCCTCCATAGAGTTCTTTTTCTTGAGTGGGAATAGGTATATACTCAATTGTAAATGACTCAATATAAATTGGACTGTCCAAAATCAAATTTTCGTATTTTTCTTTTAAGACGTCTAATCCTTTTTGGACAGAAAGAGTCGCCATTTTATCTATTTTTTGAGTCGGTAAGATAACACCAGATAAATCAATTCCTTGAATCCCTGCTTGGGTGATGATAAAGTTTAGGTCAGGACCATGAATAAAACTAATCTCTCCGGATGAACCTAGCTGAGTTTCGCCATCAATAACTCTTTTACTAGAAAGTTTTGGAAAAACAGTAACATAGCACATATCAGTCAGATTGTTTTTGTCTATCTTTGTTCCTTTTAATTCTTTGGCATTTCTTTCGTAGGTTGGGAGATACTCAAGGAGTGTTTCTTTTGAGATAGCGTAGATGAGATAATCATAATCGTCAAATCCTAATTGGAGGGTATTTAGAAATTGCTTAACTTTGTTAACACCATCTTCTTTTGAAAATGGAAGTTCTTCTTTAAAGTCGGTTAGATTTAGATTATTTTCAATAGCGTCTAATCGTAGGTTGTGGAAAACACTTGATAGATCTGATATTTGATCAGATGTTAAATGAATCCATGATCCAGTTTTATTGACGGTAATATCTGCTCTGGTCTTTCCTTTTTGGAGTCTGGTTAAAGGATTCTTATCGGCAATAATTTCACTAATTTCACTATCGCTTCCCATAAAATTTTGGATAGCTGTTACCAATGTTTCTTTGTCTCCTTTTTTTGAGTCCCAAAAAGGCAATTCTTCTTTATAGGAGGTATCTATCTGGTCTGATAGATAGATTTGCTCTGTTATCTCTTTATAACCTTCTTTTATGGGAAGATTTTCCTTATTTATCTCAGTTGTTTGCTTTTGGCTATATTGACAAGCTGTTAAAAAGATAAAGGGAAGAATAAGTAGAAATAATAGGTATTTTTTCATAGTAAAAAGCTCCTTTAAAAAAGGAGCAGAGACATGATACTTTTTAGATGATGCCTCTACTCTTAGAAGGGGGCGTTAGGCTAGTGAGCGCTCACATGATAAACTAGCGAATAACCCAATGTTTGTTACTTTTTGTTTTGAGACGAATTAAGGGTCAAAACGTCCTGTTATATTCGAATTGAGCCAACCATATTTAGAGGCGTTGAGATAATAATAGCGTCCAATTGTTCCATAACCATTGTTATAGCGAAGATTATAGCGACCATTTGAATCAGCTATTTTCATCTCAGTTGCAGGCTCATCCTCAGCAGCAGTCCAAGCGCGAATTCTGACCTTTTTTCCCCAACCAAGACCACCTGTGATATTAGCAACAGCAGGGGAGCCGTCTGTTTTTTCAGTTTTTCGGCTACTAACGGAATAGTCTTCGCGTGTAACATGAAGATTGAAATACACCATCTTAGCAGAAACAGTCTGACTAGCTAAGGGGAGTAAGCAAGCGACTCCCAGTCCTAATGCGATGCATTTTTTCAAATTTGTCATCACAATACCTCCTTTGTATTTTAGTGAAATCGATTTCATTTACATTGTACTACTTTTTTTTATAATGTCAATCGCAAAATAAAGTATTTGTGATTTGTAATTCGAATGTGATAATGTCTTTATAAAATAAGTTATTAGATTTACATATCTCATAAAATATGGTTAAATTATTATATTGAATTTAGAATAGTACAGCATCTCTTCTAAAATATTGTTATAAATTGATTTGGATTCCAAAATTAAATTGCTCGATTCTTATTTCATTTTATTATATTTGACCCAGATAAAGCGATTCCAGAATTGATGGAAAAATTGAAATCTGAAGGTTCCTACGAAAAAGTATTGAACGAAATGCAAAAACAATACGATGAATTCTTGAAAAACAAAAAATAATCAGCTAAATTGATTTCGTGTATTCATTCCTAACTCCTAAAATAAGAATCACTGCTTTCCTCAGGCTTATCTGGGGGAGGCAGTGGTTTTTTGGGCACAAGGATATAGATATTCCTGTTTTCTCTTATCCTTATTTTAATACTCAATAAAAATCAAAGAGCAAACTAGGAAGCTAGCCGCAGGCTGCTCAAAACACAGTTTTGAGGTTGTGGATAGAACTGACAGAGTCAGTATCATATACCTACGGCAAGGTGAAGCTGACGTAGTTTGAAGAGATTTTCGAAGAGTATAACCATTCAGGAAATTTCGATAACCCTCTACAATTTCCAGTCAAATAAATTGCATTCGTTTTCTCAAGCAGGTATACTAGTATGGATAAATAAAAAATTTAGAAAATTTAAGAATAGAAAAGAGAACAAATCTTATGGCAAAAGATATTCGTGTCTTACTTTACTACCTTTATACTCCAATTGAAAATGCAGAGCAATTTGCTGCAGATCACTTGGCTTTCTGTAAATCAATCGGCCTTAAAGGCCGTATCCTAGTCGCTGACGAGGGAATTAACGGAACAGTTTCAGGTGACTATGAAACAACTCAAAAATACATGGACTACGTTCACAGTCTCCCAGGCATGGAAGACCTTTGGTTCAAGATTGACGAAGAAAATGAACAAGCCTTCAAGAAGATGTTTGTTCGCTACAAGAAAGAAATTGTCCACCTTGGTTTGGAAGACAACGACTTTGACAATGACATCAACCCACTTGAAACAACAGGTGCTTACTTGTCTCCAAAAGAGTTCAAAGAAGCGCTTCTTGATAAAGATACCGTTGTCCTTGACACACGTAACGATTATGAGTACGACCTAGGACATTTCCGTGGAGCTATTCGCCCAGATATTCGCAACTTCCGTGAGTTACCACAATGGGTCCGTGATAACAAGGAAAAATTCATGGACAAGCGCGTCGTGGTTTACTGTACAGGTGGGGTTCGCTGTGAGAAATTCTCAGGCTGGATGGTTCGTGAAGGCTACAAAGATGTCGGCCAATTGCACGGAGGAATTGCAACTTACGGTAAAGACCCAGAAGTTCAAGGTGAGCTTTGGGATGGGAAAATGTACGTCTTTGACGAACGTATCGCTGTTGATGTCAACCATGTCAACCCAACCATCGTAGGGAAAGACTGGTTTGATGGAACACCATGTGAACGTTATGTCAACTGTGGAAATCCCTTCTGTAACCGTCGTATCTTGACATCAGAAGAAAATGAAGACAAGTACCTTCGTGGATGCTCACACGAGTGCCGTGTTCACCCACGTAACCGCTATGTTTCAAAAAATGAATTGACACAAGCTGAAGTAATCGAGCGCCTAGCCGCTATCGGTGAAAGCTTGGATCAAGCAGCTACTGTATAAGATCAAACAGTCCTCAGGGGCTGTTTTTCTATGCTTTTTACTCAAAAATCTAATACTCAATGAAAAT
>NZ_VMMK01000064.1:7806-8897 GCF_013277255.1 Streptococcus sp. 2154 | reverse complement strand
ACATATATCTACGGCAAGGCGAAGCTGACGCGGTTTGAAGAGATTTTCGAAGAGTATAAAGTTTGTTTTTGTATCTTTCAGAAAAATAAGGTATACTGTATGTAAACGATTTCAAAGGAGTCCAGTTATGGCGAAAACATTTTTTATTCCAAATAAACAGAGCATTTTAGGAGAACAGGAGATTTTGACTGCCAAGTCTATCTTGGCCTTGCTAGATGGCTTGGAGTCGCATAGCTATGATGCAGTCTATCTCCGTCAGCCTCTTAATCGCCTCGAGTATATCGAGTGTGCGATAGTGGGGCAATCACAATTTCTCTTTAAGGTCAGTTATGCTGATGGTCGAAAGGCTTACCGTGTCGATCTTCCTGAGCTACTAACGAAGATAGACTGGGAGATCATCAAGTCATTTTTAGATGCTTTGCTTGCTTACACAGGAACTGAGATTGAAGGACTAGATGGTTTTGATTTTGAAGCTTATTTCCAAGCAAGTATTCAAGCCCATCTTGCAGACACTGCAGCCCGTTTTACGATTTGCCAAGGAATTTTTAATCCTGTTTTCTTTAGTCATGAGGATTTGAAAAGCTTTTTAGGGGAAGATGGTTTGGCACAGTTTGAAGCGCGTGTGCGTGCGGTTCAAGAGACAGATGCCTACTTTGCAAGAGTTTCCTTCTATCAGGATGGAGAGGGACAAGTGCATGGCGTTTACCATCTAGCTCAAGGAGTCAAGACAGTTTTACCGAGAGAACCATTTGTTCCTGCAGCCTATATGGAGCAATTGGTGGATAAGGAAGTCCAGTGGGAGATTGACTTGGTTCAAATCACAGGAGACGGCTCTAAACCAGAAGACTATGAGGCTATCGCTCGCTTGGACTATGCAAAATTCCTAGAGTCGCTACCATCAGCATTTTACCACCAACTAGACGCCAATCAATTAGAAGTGCAACCCATCTTAGACAAAGATTTTAAAGCATTAGCACAAGAAGAGTAAAGCAGAAGCAGGTCAAGTGACTTGCTTTTTGATATATAAAAAATCCTGCCGTGAAAGACAGGATTGCTACTCAATGAAAATCAAAGAGCAAACTAGGAAGCTA
>NZ_VMMK01000064.1:0-7743 GCF_013277255.1 Streptococcus sp. 2154 | reverse complement strand
AGAGATTTTCGAAGAGTATGAAGTTTAAAGAAAGGCCAAGATACGAAGATAATCTCCAATCAGTGCCACTTCAGCTACAAAGAAGAGGAGGATAATAACTCCGTTCACAAGGACAGACAAGAATAACTGATAGAAGGAGTCGGCTTCACTTGCTTGACTTGGTCTGGTAATGATATGGAGACTAGCAAGCAGAATGATTCCAATGCTAATCACACATAAAAGGGCTGAAAATCGTAGGCTATCAAAGAAGGCAAAGAAACTAGCAATAGCAGTGAGGAAGATTGGAATTGCCAAGAGTTGACTATATTGTTGGAGAACCTTGTCTAGCGTCCAGTCCTTTTCTTGGTAGATAAATCGTCTCACGACGAAACTACCCAAGAGGAATGAAAAGAAGAAGAGTGTTGTCGCTACTAGGATAGAGATAATCGAAAAGAGAGTTAAAGGTGCTAGTTGCTCAGGGAAGTGGCTGTTTATAGTTGCTATATGTCCATAGTAAGCATGTTTGATGTGGTAGATACTAAAGAAAAAGGAAGATGCAGAAAACAGAATGAGCAAGAGAAAGGCTGTATAGCTGTGTGTGCTACTTGTTTCAAGATTGTTCGTAGGAGATTTGATTGCTTCCACTAGCCAAGACCAAAAATCAAGCGCTTGCTCTTTCCATTTATCCCTAGATTTTGGAGCTTGGTCGGGGATATAAGGACTTTCTAAAGATTTACTGAGAAGAAGAGGCTCTTTCGTGGTTGCTTTTTGCTGAGGAAGAGCTTCTTGGCTCTCTTCAGCTATAGTGACTTTTTCTGTTTCTCCAGAAAGATCTGGCTCTTCTTCACTAGAATTAGATGCCTTCTTTTCTTCTATTTCTGTTCTCGCTTCACCGTCTTCAGGAGTTTCAATTTTCTCTTCTTGCTGGCTTTCCAATTCGACTTCAGCTTGAGAGACTTCCTCCTCTAACTGAGTATTTTTTTCAATTGGTGTATCGAGATTGGCTATCGTTTCTTCAGCCTTGTCTGCAACCTCTTGAGCTTGCTCTTCAGGCTTGTTCTTGCTTGTTGTTTTTACAAAATCATTACTTTCAAACCATTCTTGTTTCATGGTAGAACCTCCTTTTTAGTTAGATAAATATGCTTCTATAGTAGCAGATGTAAGCGTTTTTGTCAACGCCTGCTTGGGGTGGATATTAGCTCAATATCATCATCAGATCTCGCAATGAGTTGATCCTTGACATCGGTTTTTTCAGTTTTGTAAGGGTTGCTTAATTCCGTACCTCTTGATTCAGGCTCTTCTCTTGTGAATTGGAAGATAGAACCGTAGTTACTTGAGATGTCCAAGTTAATTCGTTGGCTTTCTTTCTGGTCTAGGATGATTCGGAGATAATCTTTGGCAGTCAGTTCAACCTTACCATGGACTTGGATATTTTCAGCGTGGAAGTGATGTTCTGTTGACTCTAGCTGACTATCTGTAAGATCTGTATCAAAGATATTAACGATATTGGGCGTTGTGAGTTTACTGTTTTTGATACGACTTCCTTCAATTCGGAGGATATAGCCGTTTGTATTGAGGGCCGCATTTTCAAGGCTAGCATTTATGATGGTGGTTTGTCCGCGATTGGCTGAGATGTTGATCCCTTTTAGAGTTCTCCCTTTCGGTAGTCCGATGATGACATCATTAAAACGATTAGATGAACTACTTACAATATGGAGAATCCCATCAATTCCAGAAGAGATAAATGGACTTTCAGACAGTTTCTTATCAGTGAGACTCAGAGTTCTATCGTTCTGATTGGTGATAAGATCATGGTGAGCAGAAAGTGATGGATGGTAAGAAATGTGGATTTGATCATCGAAAGAGTCTGTGATGGTCAGCGCGTGTTGGTGGAGAGTGATCTCTAAGTTTTCGACTTCCTTGCCAAAGGTTAGCTCTTCCGTACGGCTATCATAGACAGGTTCTTTGGACATGGAAAGTAGGCTCTTAATCCCGTCAGATTGGATACCTACAAAGAGCAGGATAAAGCCGACAACGGTAGTCACCACACCAAAAATGAGAAATCCTTTTGTCAATTTACGCATGCTGGTCACCTCTCTTTCCTTTTTTGAGAACAAATTGCACCAAGCGAACAATGAGTAGACCGAAGAAGCGGGCTACATAGGAAATACCTAGTAAAACTAGCGAAGAAGCACCGATGGCTAGTAAACCAGAACCGAAAATCAAGATAAAGGCTGATTTGGCTTGGGCGAGAACAGTGAAACTTTCAACTAAAAATAGGAATCCGCCGATGATACCAAGTATGGAAACCGCAAAGAAAGTCAAGATGACAGTCAAGGCTGCCACAAGGATTGCGAACAGGGACACGAGGATGGCGATTCCCAGAGGAATACCGATGGGTGCTGCAAGGAGAGCTAACAAGGCGATATGCAAAATTTGTCGGTTATTCTTTTGAGCGGGTGCCTCATTGATTTTTTTATCGAGAAGATTGGAGAGAACCTCGTGGGCCGCTTCTTTGGGAGTTCCCAAGCTAGCGATGAGTTCTTCTTCTCCTTCGACTCCAGCATCGTCAAAGAGTTCCCTGAAATAGTCCATGGCTTCGATACGGTCAGCTTCAGGTAGTTTCTTGAGATAGAGTTCTAGCTGAGTCAGGTATTCAGTTCTTGTCATGGCGGATACTCCCTTCTATGATGCCATTGATGGTGTCTGTATAGAGTGTCCATTCATCTTTTAGGGTCAAGAGCTGTTCTATACCACCGTTTGTCAAGGAGTAGTATTTGCGCATGCGACCTTGGAACTCTCTAGAATAGGTTGTCAGAAAGCTATTGCTTTCCAATTTTTTGAGAATGGGATAGAGTGTGGATTCTTTGATATTAGCGATCAGCTTAATGGTTTGGCTAATCTCATAACCATAAGAATCACCCTGCTCCAGTACAGCCAAGATGAGAAATTCAATCAAGGCAGAGGATGTTGGAAAGTACATGGGAAACCTCCTTTTCTAATGTGTAAGATTTTTATATATAATTTTTCTACACATACATTGTACATCTAAAAGAAAGCCCTGTCAAGAGAAATGTGTAAAATTTTTATATATAAAAAACTTCTAGCTAAAACTAGAAGTTTAAAGGATCTTATCCGCTCTGTCCACTGTAAAGAGGGCCACAGTCATCAGGATATCGATGAGCAAGAGGGCAGCTACAGATGGTACCCAAGAGTGGAACAGGTCAAAACTGTAACCAAAGAGGGTTGGCCCAAAGGCTGCTAGGATATAGCCTCCTGTTTGAGATAGGCCGGACAATTGGGCTGTCTTTTCAGGGGCGCTTGTCTTGAGTGAAAAGTTGACCATGAGATAAGGGAAGAGGGCACTGGTTGCGGTTCCGATGAGGAGATGGATGGCAAGCCAGTAAATGAAATTATTGATTGGGAAAAAGAGCATGGAAATGCCGACCACACCAGCTAGTGAAACCAGAGTGAGCATGAGCTGACGGTTGCGAGTAGATAAACTGGTTGTCAGGCTTGGGATGGTCATTGAAAAAGGAATGCTAATCAGAGATAAGATAGAAGTCAGCAAGCCAGCTTCGTGACTGGATAGGCCTGCATGGATAGCCATGGTAGGTAACCAGGTCATGACGGTGTAAAAGATCAAGGATTGAAAACCTGAAAAGATAATAATTGCCCAAACCTGTTTATTACGCATGACCTTTATTTGACTTTTTTGTTTGGTTTGTGGAGCTAGTCTATGATTATAGCGGTGATTTGGGAGCCAGACCAAAAAAGTTGCTAGACAGAGTAACGTGAGGAGGAGGATAAGTCCTTTCCAAGAACTGGCTTGTGTAATGGGCACAGCTAGATAGGAAGCCAGAGCCGTTGCAATCCCCATAGAGGTTACATATAAGGTGGTCAGAAAACCAATTTTCTTTGGTTGATTGGCTTGGATAAGACTAGGAAGCAGGACATTGATGACTGCGACACTTGCCCCAACCATCAAGGTTCCTAGATAGAGCAGGGGCAGATTGATTAGTCGAATAAGTGAGCCGATGGTCAAGAAGAAGAGGCTGTAGGTGAAGAGATGCTCCAAGCCGATTTTCTGAGCCAGTCGGGTAGAAAATGGTGAAAAGAGGGTAAACATAAGGAGAGGCAGGCTGGTCAAGACACCAAGCGAACTAACTTCTACCTCTAGACCTTGCGAAATATTTCCCAAAATAATGGGTAAAACAGTAAAAGGAGTTCGCAAGGAAACACCAATCAGGATAATACCTGGAACAAAAAAGAGTGATTGCTTTTTCATATAATACCTCTTATAGCTGATTTTAATAACAGCTTATTTTAAGGCTTTTTCACTATAATGTCAAGTAAGGTTTCTGGCTTTCAAGATAAAAATGGGAAAGTCTTGAAAATTATGATAGAATGGTGGAAGGAAAAATTCAGGAGAGTAGTAGTGACTCAAAATGTTAAAAGTCTTCTCGTATCCATTGTAATCAGTGCATACAATGAAGAAAAATATCTGCCTGGTCTAATTGAAGACTTAAAAAATCAAACCTATCCTAAAGAGAATATTGAAATTCTATTTATAAATGCTATGTCCACAGATGGGACCACAGCTATCATTCAGCAATTGATAAAGGAAGATACAGAGTTTAACTCAATTAGATTGTATAACAATCCTAAGAAAAATCAAGCTAGTGGTTTTAACCTGGGAGTTAAACATTCTGTAGGGGACCTTATTTTAAAAATTGATGCTCATTCAAAAGTTACTGAGACTTTTGTAATGAACAATGTGGCTATTATTCAACAAGGTGAATTTGTCTGTGGGGGGCCTAGACCGACGATTGTCGAAGGAAAAGGAAAATGGGCAGAGACCTTGCATCTTGTTGAGGAAAATATGTTTGGCAGTAGCATTGCCAATTATCGAAATAGTGCCGAGGATAGATATGTTTCTTCTATTTTTCATGGGATGTATAAACGAGAGGTTTTCCAGAAGGTTGGTTTAGTAAATGAGCAACTTGGCCGAACTGAAGATAATGATATTCATTATAGAATTCGAGAACATGGTTATAAAATCCGCTATAGCCCAAGTATTCTATCTTATCAGTATATTCGACCAACATTCAAGAAAATGCTGCATCAAAAGTATTCAAATGGTTTGTGGATTGGCTTGACAAGTCATGTTCAGTTTAAGTGTTTATCATTATTTCACTATGTTCCTTGTTTATTTGTTTTGAGTCTTGTGTTTAGTCTAGCATTGTTACCGATCACATTCGTATTCATAACTTTACTATTAGGCGCCTATTTTTTACTTTTATCACTACTCACTTTGCTGACTTTATTAAAACATAAAAATGGATTTCTAATTGTGATGCCCTTTCTTTTATTTTCCATTCACTTTGCTTATGGCCTTGGAACGATTGTAGGTTTAATTAGAGGATTTAAATGGAAGAAAGAGTACAAGGGAACAGTAATTTATTTGGAAAAATAAGCCAAATAAATTAAAATGTGCTACAATAACAATATAGTAAAACTCTTTTAAGGAGGAGTAGATTGACATGAATAAAAAACTAACAGATTATGTGATTGATCTGGTGGAAATTTTAAATAAACAACAAAAGCAGGTTTTCTGGGGAATATTTGATATTTTCAGTATGGTGGTTTCGATCATTGTATCTTATATTTTATTTTATGGGCTGATTAATCCAGCACCTGTTGACTACATTATCTATACGAGTTTGGCCTTTCTGTTCTATCAATTGATGATTGGTTTTTGGGGGTTGAATGCTAGTATTAGTCGTTACAGCAAGATTACGGATTTCATGAAAATCTTTTTTGGTGTGACTGCCAGCAGTGTTTTGTCTTATGGAATCTGCTATGCCTTCTTGCCACTCTTCTCCATCCGTTTCATCATTCTCTTTATCTTGTTGAGTACCTTCTTGATTTTATTGCCACGGATTACTTGGCAGTTAATCTACTCTAGACGCAAAAAAGGAAGTGGCGATGGAGAACACCGTCGAACCTTCTTGATTGGTGCTGGTGATGGCGGAGCCCTCTTTATGAACAGTTACCAACACCCAACCAGTGATTTGGAACTTGTTGGTATTTTGGATAAGGATGCTAAGAAAAAGGGTCAAAAACTTGGTGGTATCCCTGTTTTAGGCTCTTATGACAATCTGCCTGAATTAGCCAAACGCCATCAAATCGAGCGAGTTATCGTTGCAATTCCGTCGCTTGACCCGTCAGAATATGAGTGTATCTTGCAGATGTGTAATAAGCTGGATGTCAAATGTTACAAGATGCCTAATGTTGAAACTGTTGTTCAAGGACTTCACCCAGCAGGTACTGGATTCCAAAAAATTGATATCATAGACCTTTTGGGCCGTCAGGAAATTCGTCTTGACGAATCGCGTCTGGGTGCAGAACTGACAGGTAAGACCATCTTAGTCACAGGAGCTGGAGGTTCAATCGGTTCTGAAATCTGTCGTCAAGTTAGTCGCTTCAATCCTGAACGCATTGTCTTGCTCGGTCATGGGGAAAACTCAATCTACCTTGTTTATCATGAATTGATTCGTAAGTTCCAAGGGATTGATTATGTACCTGTGATTGCGGACATTCAAGACTACGACCGTCTCTTGCAAGTCTTTGAGCAGTACAAACCTGCTATTGTTTATCATGCGGCAGCCCACAAGCATGTTCCTATGATGGAGCGCAATCCAAAAGAAGCCTTCAAAAACAATATCCGCGGAACTTACAATGTTGCTAAGGCTGTTGATGAAGCCAAAGTACCTAAGATGGTTATGATTTCGACAGATAAGGCGGTCAATCCACCCAATGTTATGGGAGCAACTAAGCGCGTGGCGGAGTTGATTGTCACTGGCTTTAACCAACGTAGCCAATCGACTTACTGTGCGGTTCGTTTTGGGAATGTTCTTGGTAGCCGAGGTAGTGTCATTCCAGTCTTTGAACGTCAGATTGCTGAAGGTGGGCCTGTAACGGTGACAGACTTCCGTATGACCCGTTACTTTATGACTATTCCAGAAGCTAGCCGTCTGGTTATCCATGCTGGTGCTTATGCCAAGGATGGGGAAGTCTTTATCCTTGATATGGGCAAACCAGTCAAGATTTATGACTTGGCCAAGAAAATGGTCCTTCTAAGTGGACACACCGAAAGCGAAATTCCAATCGTTGAAGTTGGAATCCGTCCAGGTGAAAAACTCTACGAAGAACTCTTGGTATCAACAGAACTTGTTGATAACCAAGTTATGGATAAGATTTTCGTTGGTAAGGTTAATGTCATGCCTCTAGAAGCCATCGATCAAAAGATTGAAGAGTTCCGCACTCTTAGTGGAGATGAGTTGAAGCAGGCTATTATCGCCTTTGCCAATCAAACAACCCACGTTGAATAAAAAAGAAAAACGCATATTATCAGGTCTTGAGCCTTGGTAATATGCGTTTTGTTATGTAGAGGCTTATACTCTTCGAAAATCTCTTCAAACCACGTCAACGTCGCCTTGCCGTAGATATATGTTACTGACTTCGTCAGTTCTATCTGCCACCTCAAAACGGTGTTTTGAGCTGACTTCGTCAGTTCTATCTGCCACCTCAAAACGGTGTTTTGAGCAACCTGCGGCTAGTTTCCTAGTTTGCTCTTTGATTTTCATTGAGTATAAAAGTGCTCCAGGCCATATTTTACACAGCAATAGTCTTCTAAAAATGGACAAAAAACATTGTAAAGGCTATCAAAAAGGAGTATAATGAGTGCAAGAAATTTCGGAG
>NZ_VMMK01000063.1:0-2209 GCF_013277255.1 Streptococcus sp. 2154 | reverse complement strand
ATGCAATTGCACCTTTTAAGCAAATGTCATGCAACATCTACTATTATGCGGTATTAGCTATCGTTTCCAATAGTTATCCCCCGCTACCAGGCAGGTTACCTACGCGTTACTCACCCGTTCGCAACTCATCCAGAGAAGCAAGCTCCTCCTTCAGCGTTCTACTTGCATGTATTAGGCACGCCGCCAGCGTTCGTCCTGAGCCAGGATCAAACTCTCATTAAAAGTTTGAGTTCTCACTCATTTCTGTCACTGACAGATTTATTGTTTTTTCATTGTTCAGTACTACAACCTTAGTTGTAGTGCCCTGCACATTGGTTCGTCTTGTTCAGTTTTCAAAGGTCTTTGTCACTCGCTTCTCTCAAGCGACAACTATATTAGTATATCACAGTCACTTTCGTTTGTCAACACTTTTTTTGAAACTTTTTTAAAACTTTTTTAAAACTTTTTTCATCAAGTGCTTCAACCGCAACATACCATAGTCCGTACGGGATTCGAACCCGTGTTACCGCCGTGAAAAGGCGGTGTCTTAACCCCTTGACCAACGAACCAGAGTTGTTATTTTCAACTCTTACTATTATACAGTCTTTTTAAACTTTGTCAACACCTTTTTTAAACTTTTTTTACTTTTTACAATTTTTTGGCGAGAACTCATCTAAATGGAGGCTAGCCCTCATGCCTGGTTTGGAGCAGAAACCTCTAACTTACACTTAGCCATTGATGATGCTTCTGGCAATATCCTAGGCGCTTATTTTGATAAACAAGAGACCTTGAATGCTTACTATCATGTCCTCGAACAAATTTTAGACAACCACGGCATTCCCCTTCAAATCAAAACAGATAAAAGAACAGTCTTTACCTATCAAATCTCCAACTCTAAGAAAATGGAGGACGATACCCATACACAATTCGGATACGCCTGCCACCAACTGGGGATTCTCCTTGAGACAACCGCTATCCCTCAAGCTAAAGGGAGAGTCGAAAGACTCAATCAGGCACTACAATCTCGCCTGCCTATTGAACTGGAACGAAACAATATTCATACCTTGGAAGAAGCCAATACTTTCCTTCTTTCCTACATCCAAACCTTTAATGAACAGTTTGGAAACAAGACAAAACTCTCTGTCTTTGAGGAGGCTCCTAAGCCCTCTGAACGAAATCTCATTCTGGCTAGACTGGCGGAGAGAGTCGTCGATAGTGGACACCATATCCGATTCCAAAATCGTTGCTATATCCCTGTTGAACAAGGAAAAGAAGTCTACTTCAGCAGAAAGACGAAAGCATTCGTTATAAAAGAAGTTGACGGTGACATCTACCTCAATATCGCTGACAAGATCTGTCACACAAAGGAGCTACTAGTTCATGAACTCTATTCAAAAAACTTTGAATCAGAACCAGAACAAAAAAAGAAAGACGCAAGTATATCCCTCCACAAACCCATCCGTGGAAACTCACATCTTTCAAACAATATCTTCAGAAAAATAAAAAGGATTATGAAGAGTTTACTAGTGAGGAGCTTCATTCTCCTCAGCTACAAGTATAATCTATTTCTCGCTAAATGGGAAGCTGTTCCTTAAAGGAAATCACTCTATCCCTTACATTTAGGAGAGAGAAAATAAGGAGTCTAAGACAAGCATTTCATTTGATAAGAGGCTTGGAGCTGCTAGGCTGGAGAGCCAAGGCTAAGACTAGCCTTGGTTTAGCTGAAAAAATAGCTTCAAGGGTTCCTCGTGTCAAATGAAAGCAAAATAATTGCCCTCAATCTCACCATTTTTTGGGGCATCATCACTTTCGATTGACACACCTTTTCCTATTTTTTTCATTTTTTTGCATTGCTTCTTACCGGCTACGGATGTCAAACTCTTTAAACACAATACGTAAGTCTCTTAACACTCTTTGACGCCCTCGGAATCGTTCATTTCTTAAAATGCGTTCTAGCTCTTCTTGTTTCTCTTTACTTTGTTTGTTTCTATAATCTCTTAGTGTTTCATAAAAGAGATAATAGTCATCTATCCACAGACCTCCCTCACTTATACGATGACTAATCTCACCTACTTCTTCATATGGTTCTTTATTATATCTTCGTTTGTAGCTTTCTTGTTTACGGATATAGTCTAGAATTCGATTCCGAAACTTAGTCTTAAAATATTTCCTTAAACGAGAGATATCTTCTACTAATCCTTCTTCTTTACTAATACTATCCTAAAATCAA
>NZ_VMMK01000062.1:0-28257 GCF_013277255.1 Streptococcus sp. 2154 | reverse complement strand
TCACGGGTGGTTATGACTTAAGGAATAGGAATGAAAAGTAAGAAGTTAAAATTATACTCAATGAAAATCTCTTCAAACCACATCAGCGTCGCCTTGCAGTCTGTATCTTACTGACCAAGCTATGGTGGACTTAGAATAGGTGATTTGGAGCGTCCTAGCGGCTAGGAAATGCTGATCATAGTCCTTTGCTGAGGATAGGGTGTTTCAATATTCAACACTCAACACTCAACTGTTGACCTAATTGATAGGAAGGGAATTACTATAAAATACTCAGGTTTCCATCATATTTCTTGAAACGATTGTGTAATTAAAATGTAACAATATTGTAACATTGGCACAAAAAGGTGTTGTACATATATAAATGTAGTATAACTGTTTCGCTATTTGTTAAAAAATAGGCTGTATTAAAAGGTTTTATATGTCTGTGCATATATATATATATATATTGTCGCTTTTTTCTTGCCTTTCCTGACTCTATCTTGTCAGCGAGGAGGTTGACTTGTATGTCAGAAGTGTTACTATATGATTGATATATTATCGACTGTCGGCTTTTTGCGCGCTTTCTAAGCTCGGGGAAGCTCTCAGATGAGGAAAGGATTCACTTATGTTCAAGAAAAAGAATGATGGCAATGGAGAGAAAATTTTCCGTTATTCCATTCGTAAATACCATTTTGGGGCTGCTAGTGTTGCGGTTGCGGCATTGATGTTTTTCGCAAATGGGGTGCAAGCGCAGGCACCTGCAGTATCTTCGGCAACAGCCAGTGATGTAGTTGCTGGATCTGCTGGAAATTCAGATGGGGAACCACAGGAGTCAGATGGGGAAGAGCCAGAGAAGGTCTCTCAGACTGAACCGTCGGCTGAGCTCCAGTCTGTAGGGGAGTCAAACTCTCCAGAGACTAAAATCGAGGACGCTAGTAAGGGGCAGGAAACAGCTGGCCTTGTTCCTACCAAACCAGAGACGAAGCCAGCTGCTCAAGAAACTTCTCAAGGAGGAGCAGTAAAAGAGCAAGACCAGCCCACATCTGCCACTAAAACGACAGAAGCTAAATCACTCCAAGGCAATCTGCAAGCTTTGTTGGAAAAACTAACTCTTAGCTCCATGAAAGCGCTCCACGATGAAGTGGAAGCAGGTCTAGCAGCAGCTAAGGCAGTTTTGGACGATCCAAAAGCGACGCAAGCGCAGGTTGATGAGCAAGTAAGAGCTATGGAAGAACTGACGAGCCGTGTCAATCAAGCCTTGGAGCCATCGCTACCAAAATTGACAGACTTGGGTGAAGCAAGTTCGACAAATAATAAGCTTGTCGAACCAAACGGAACTGCAACTGAGCAAGCAACTGGTGGAAAGCGTCGTAAAAGAGGGGGAACAATCGAGCCTGGAGCAGTTGCGAACCAAGTTAGTCCAACTGATGGAGGAAAGGAAGCAGCACCTGAAGCCAACTCTCAATCTACTCCACGAGAACTCCCAACCTACACTAATACGACAGAAGGTGAAAACGGCGTCTATAGACTAAAAGATGAATTAGAGTCTATTGTCAAACGACTTAAAGAAAATCAAGCGTCGGAAGATAAAATCCAAGCAGCAAAAGCAGCAGCTGATAAGTTCAATGAAGCCTTTTCTAAAGGCGATACCATCAGCCAAGAAGATTTTGCCGCTGCCCTAGTCGACCTGAAAAAATCCCGAGACCTCATCGAAGGAGTGCTGGAAGAAAAATATGGTGAGGAAACTACAGCTGGAGGAGTAACTCCTCAACCACGTGATGGTGGCTACTCTGACTTTCGTAGTTCGAGAGTTACAAGAGCTGCAAGAGCTGGCGAAAACTACTCTGAAGCCTTTAGAACAGCTCAAGAAAGTTATTTTGAGAAATCAGGTGATAGGGGAAATTCTCCTTATGATAAGTATACCTATGTTTTCTATTCAAATAGAAAATATAGAGATAACTCAACGAAGCTGGTATCAGAGGCTGAAAAATATATTAAAGCTACAGTAACATCAACGGAAGATGGATTTCATTGGGATATTGAAATTAATAATCAGCACAGGAGATTACCGGGGAATACACAAGTTTGGTTTACTGTTCCTTCGGGTCAAGAATTTAAACACAATTCGGATGCTTTTAGCATAACAGAAAAAAGTGGAGGAACTACAACTAGATCTCCAAATACTAGTAGTATTTTAGAACTACTTAGAGACTCAAGAGCGCAATTTGGTAGGGTTACTAAAGGGACTACGACGTCTACTGGCGTTAATAATAGATTCACATTGAATCCAATGCCGTCTGGAAGTCTAAACGATTTGGCAAGGAGGGGACCTAGAGGAACCAATCCTTATGAGAGACGAGCTGAAAGCCGAGAAAATCAAAAGGTTTCAGATGGAAAGTTTGACATTATCAATTCAAGTAGAGGAGAGTTATACTATTTTGAATTGCCCAATAGTGACAGAAAATATAGATTGTCATTTAATACCGTGGGAAATAATGATGTTAAAAAACTGGTATATGCTTTTGGATTAAGAGGCAGAGAGGGGGCCGAATTATTTCTTGCAAACCAATGGCATGCCAGAACATATGCCGAGGCAAAAGGTGATGCTAAGGATGAAATAGAGAAAGCGAGACAACGTAAAAATGATAGCCTTGGTAAGAATGGAAGCCTTTCGTCTGTAGAGCGAGATGGTGCTACTGCAATAGTTAATACCTATGCACGTCAAGCTACACGCGATATTGAAAATGCCGACAGCCTTATTAAGGTGGATGATGCCTTGCACAAGGGGTTGGAAAATATTAACGGCGTGAACCCGATAGGGAAAGATTTGCCAAAAGAAGCTATCAAACAAGCCGCAAATACTAAACGAGGTGAGATAGACAAACAAGCAGGCTTAACAGATGAAGAAAAAGCTACAGCTAAGCGAACAGTAACAGAGAAAGAAACAACAGCAGTCTCAAACGTAGATACAGCAACAACAAATACAGCGGTAGATACAGCCAAAACTACAGGAGTTACTGAAATTAATAACGTTACAGCCACAGGAACTAAAAAACCTGAAGCAAAAGAAGCTATCAAACAAGCCGCAAATACTAAACGAGGTGAGATAGACAAACAAGCAGGCTTAACAGATGAAGAAAAAGCTACAGCTAAGCGAACAGTAACAGAGAAAGAAACAACAGCAATCTCAAACGTAGATACAGCAACAACAAATACAGCGGTAGATACAGCCAAAACTACAGGAGTTACTGAAATTAATAACGTTACAGCCACAGGAACTGCTAACACTCAAGCTAAGCAAGAACTACGCAGAAAAGCTGACGAGAAGAAAAACGCTCTAGCAGGAACTCCTCATATCACAAATGAAGAGAAGGAAGCCGCTAATCGTCAAGTAGAGGCAGCAGTTACAGCAGCGGAAGCTGAGATTGATAAAGCTAAGACACAAACTGATGTAGAGAATGCGAAGACTGCTGGTATTGCTGAAATCAATAAGGTCACAGCCACAGCAAGCGCCAACAATGGTGGCAATACTAACACCGGTGGTAACACCAACAATGGTGGCAACACTAACAATGGTGGCAACACTAACGCTGGTGGCAACACTAACACCGGTGGCAACACTAACAATGGTGGTAACACTAATAACGGTGGCAACACTAATAACGGTGGCAACACCAACACCGGTGGCAACACTAATAACGGTGGCAACACTAACACCAGTGTGACACCACCAATCCGTAACCGGAGAAGTGTAACCTTTGCTGGTGGCACTCAATCGAGTCAAGAGAAACAGGTTGATAAATCCGTCTTAAGAGATTTGATTGGAGACTTGGAAACTCGTTTGAAAGACTTGGGTGGTATTGATCAATCTGTCATCGACGCTGTGAAGATCATTCTCGGAGAGGGTCAAGAAGCCCTTAGAAATACTGACTTGACGGAAGCAGACTTGAGAGAGATGACTGCTAAGATCAAAGAAGCACTCGAATCCTTGAAAGGTAAGCAAGCGACTAAGGATAAAGAGGAAATGCAAGAAACAAGCAAAGAGCAAGGTCATCTTCCATATGGTACCATGATTGCTAGCCTGCTCGCCCTTCTTGGTCTCCTTCTCTTCCTCATCGCTCGTCGCAAGAAAGAGTCAGAACTCAAGAAATTGACTAAGGAACTGACTAAGGTTCTGCAAGAAAGCGACCTTACAAATGTAGATGCGAAAGTCCTTGACCAAGCACGAGAAGCTCTCGCTCAAGCAGTTGCCTTCCTAGCCAATGAGAAAGAGTCTGACCACACAGAAGAGGAGTTGATTGAGAAACTCAAAGCTGTTCTTGCTCAGTTAAGATAAGTCAAACTTAGCCGAGTCGGAAACCAGCTAGAATAGTGATTGATAGAATGTTGGAAAAACTCAATTTGAGGTGAACATTCAGAAAATCTTTCTCTGATAAAACGCATAATATCAAGCTTTTTAAGGCAAGGTATTATGCGTTTTTATCATTTTGAAACTTTTTGTTCCATCCTTTTTGTGATATTTTTCCCTTATTTCACAAATATTTCATATTTAGATTTTATAATAAGTTATAGTTCAGTTTTTACTATACTTTGATATTCAAATATGTTATACTATGATTATCAAAGTAAATGAAAGGGGTTACGAACATGACGCCAGAAGAAATGTACCTGACAGATCGATTGGACGTACAGATAGCTCATTTTTTAAAGAAAAGCGTTCAACATCGTAGACGCTATAAGGTATTAAAAATAACAGAAATCGTGGCAGGTTTCCTCATAGCTGTCTTTTGTGCTGTTCCTATGCCAGGTGATCGCTACCGTTTGATTTCGGTTGCCTTATCCAGTTTAGGCTTGCTGTGTGAAGGGATTCTCAATTTGTATAATGCAAAGGAACATTGGATTTCTTACCAAAAGACTGCGCAACTCCTGGAGAGAGAAAAATTCCTCTATCAATGCCAAACAGAGAAATATGCAGGAAAAACCAAGACTTTTGCCCTATTTGTCAAGACATGCGAAGGTCTTATCTCAGAGGAAATCAACCAGTGGGAAAGTATCCAGTCAAAAGAAGTGGCAGCTAGTGCAGATGCTCCAGAGAAAAAAGAGTAGGAGGTGGAGGAAATGTCTCAATCCAGCTACCTATTGCCCTTGCTCTGGTTAAAAAAAGAAGCCGACAAGGAAAAGATGAGCGCAACTCAGTGCCAGATATTTTTCTTTTATTATCAACTGTTTGAACTCTTATTTGCTAGAGAAAGCGACTTGAGAGACTTGTGTCTGGGAAGGCAAGGTTTTTATTTCTCGCAGTTAGAGAAAGATTTGCTTTCTGGAGTTTCCCACTTTTTAAAAAACTTGGAGGGCAAGGGGACTCTCAAGGCTAATCAAGAAGTATCAGCTCGCAAAGCCCTTTTTCTAGCCTTGACAACTAGCCAGTCAGATTGGCAAGCTTTGGCTCCTGTTTTTGATTTTTATCAGACTATCGGGAGACTTGAACATCCTTCTCTCTTGAGTTCTCAGGACAGACAATATCTGATGTGGATTTACCAGTCAGCTTTGGAGAAGGATTATAGTGTCAAGGTTATTGGCGACAAGCATTTTGTATTGAAGAGACAAGATGCTACTAAATTGACAGGGCGCCAAACTCAAACTTTGGAAACACTGAGTCAATCAGAAGACTTGGTCAATCCTGTCTATGTTACATTAGGAGAAAAGGGGGTGCTCTTGCTTGATTAAGAGAGGAGATGTTGTAGCTCTTTATTTGCCTTTTCCGACTATTAGTAGCGATTTGGCTGTGAAGAATCATATGTATATTTGTATTGACAACAGCATGACTAAAAACAAAGAGTTGGTTAAAAATCAGACCTTCAAACCAGCTCTCTTGACCAGACGTTTGGTCAAGAACTTTATGATAGAAGAGCCGGATCTAGCTCGTAATCCTTTTACAAGACCAACCTTGATTGACTTAGATAAGGTATTTATGTTGGATAATACGGTCATTCCGACTTCTTATCTAGCTAGACGGCGACGCAATGTCTCAGAAGAATTGTACGAGGAAATTTTGGATCACTTAGTCCAACCACGGCTGATTTCGCTGAACAAGTCTGAGTTTATGCAACTCAATCCAGGAACTTATTAGGAGGAAGAATATGGCAAATAAAGCAGTAAATGACTTTATACTAGCTATGGATTATGATAAAAAGAAACTCTTGACCCATCAGGGAGAGAGTATTGAAAATCGTTTCATCAAAGAGGGGAATCAACTACCCGATGAGTTTGTTGTTATCGAAAGAAAGAAGCGGAGCCTGTCGACAAACACAAGTGATATTTCCGTGACGGCTACCAACGATAGTCGCCTCTATCCTGGAGCGCTTCTCGTAGTGGATGAGACCTTGTTAGAGAATAATCCCACTCTTCTTGCGGTCGATCGTGCTCCGATGACTTATAGTATTGATTTGCCTGGTTTGGCAAGTAGTGATAGCTTTCTCCAAGTAGAAGATCCCAGCAATTCAAGTGTTCGCGGAGCGGTAAACGATTTGTTGGCCAAGTGGCATCAAGATTATGGTCAGGTCAATAATGTCCCAGCTAGAATGCAGTATGAAAAAATCACGGCTCACAGCATGGAACAACTCAAGGTCAAGTTTGGTTCTGACTTTGAAAAGACAGGGAATTCTCTTGATATTGATTTTAATTCTGTCCATTCGGGCGAAAAGCAGATTCAGATTGTTAATTTTAAGCAGATTTATTATACAGTCAGCGTAGATGCTGTTAAAAATCCAGGAGATGTGTTTCAAGATACTGTAACGGTAGAGGATTTAAGACAGAGAGGAATTTCTGCAGAGCGTCCTTTGGTCTATATTTCGAGTGTTGCTTATGGGCGCCAAGTCTATCTCAAGTTGGAAACCACGAGTAAGAGTGATGAAGTAGAGGCTGCTTTTGAAGCTTTGATAAAAGGAGTCAAGGTAGCTCCTCAGACAGAGTGGAAACAGATTTTGGACAATACAGAAGTGAAGGCGGTTATTTTAGGGGGCGACCCGAGTTCGGGTGCCCGAGTTGTAACAGGCAAGGTGGATATGGTAGAGGACTTGATTCAAGAAGGCAGTCGCTTTACAGCAGATCACCCAGGCTTGCCGATTTCCTATACAACTTCTTTTTTACGGGACAATGTAGTTGCGACCTTTCAAAACAGTACAGACTATGTTGAGACTAAGGTGACAGCTTACAGAAACGGAGATTTACTCTTGGATCATAGTGGTGCCTATGTTGCCCAATATTACATTACTTGGGATGAATTATCCTATGATTATCAAGGTAAAGAAGTTTTGACTCCTAAGGCTTGGGACAGAAATGGCCAGGATTTGACGGCTCATTTTACCACTAGTATTCCTTTAAAAGGAAATGTTCGCAATCTCTCTGTCAAAATTAGAGAGTGTACCGGACTTGCCTGGGAATGGTGGCGTACGGTTTATGAAAAAACTGATTTGCCCCTAGTGCGCAAGCGGACGATTTCTATTTGGGGAACGACTCTTTATCCTCAGGTAGAGGATAAGGTAGAAAATGACTAGGCTCGTGATTTTAAAATGAGTCTATCAAACCGTAGCTGTAAGAAAAAGTAAAAAGGGTAGTGAAACTCCTTGCTATACAGGGAATTAGCTACCTTTTACTTGTTTTAGAAGTGCCGTTGTACTAGTCTAACTTCAGTATCATGTGAAATCAAAAAGAGCATACATTTCTGTTTCAGGAACACATAAATTACACTCTTCGAAAATCTCTTCAAACTACGTCAGCCCTATCTGCAACCTCAAAACAGTGTTTTGAGCAACCTGTGGCTAGTTTTCGAGTTTGCTCTTTGATTTTCATTGAGTAATAGATGTTTGGTTAGAAATTCTTCTATTGATTTCTTAGAATACAATAGCGCCTATAAGAACTGTTGAATTTCAAAGTATTTACTTGAACTATGATATGTCTGGAGTAGACTGTCAATAAAAGGTGCAGTATGATTGTTTTTGTCGATTATATCTACAAACTCTAAACAGTAGTTTGAGCGGACTTTGTCAAACTTGGTAGAAACTTTCTATTTTCAGATAATGGTCTAGTTTGTTTTTTGAATGTTGATAAGGATGGAAAGGCAAGACCATCTTGGCAACAAAAGTGCTATCCTAGTTGGATTTACTGAATAAAATCCATTTCCTCTAGTGAAAATCGAAAAAACTTGTGTTATAATAAGAAAGATTAAAATGTGAAAAAAGGAGATTCCTAATGGGACGTAAATGGGCCAATATCGTAGCCAAGAAAACGGCTAAAGATGGAGCTAACTCTAAAGTATATGCAAAATTTGGTGTAGAAATCTATGTAGCAGCTAAAAAAGGTGATCCAGATCCAGAATCAAACTCAGCTTTGAAATTCGTTATCGACCGTGCTAAACAAGCCCAAGTGCCAAAACACGTTATTGATAAAGCGATTGATAAAGCAAAAGGAAACACAGACGAAACCTTTACAGAAGGACGTTACGAAGGTTTTGGACCAAATGGTTCTATGTTGATCGTGGATACTTTGACTTCAAATGTCAACCGTACAGCGGCTAATGTCCGTGCAGCTTTTGGTAAAAACGGAGGAAACATGGGCGCTTCAGGTTCGGTTTCATACCTCTTTGACAACAAGGGAGTTATCGTATTTGCAGGTGAAGATGCCGATGCAGTCTTTGAGCAATTGCTTGAAGCAGATGTGGATGTGGATGATGTAGAAGCAGAAGAAGGTACAATCACAGTTTACACAGCTCCAACTGACCTTCACAAGGCTATCGTTGCCCTTCGTGAGTCAGGTATCGAAGAATTCCAAGTGACTGAATTGGAAATGATTCCTCAGTCAGAAGTGGAATTGTCAGGCGATGACCTTGAAACCTTTGAAAAACTTTACAGCGTTCTTGAAGACGACGAAGACGTACAAAAAATCTACACAAACGTAGACGGGTTCTAAATTAACCTAGCAAACATGATCCTAAGTGAAAAAATCACTTGGGATTTTTTAAATCAAAAAAATAGTTCTCTAGGAAACTTTTTCTTGACATCTCTTTTCAAAGTGGTAAAATAGTTCTCACGGAAACTTATTTAGTTCCTAGGGGAACTAAATGTGATAGTTAGAAAGGAGTTTGTATGGACAAACCGATGTTAGTCTTTAAGCGTTTTGGTCATCAGATTCACCTCATGGTGCAAAAGGAAGCCAAACGTTGTGGTATTGAATTTATGGGTGGGCCTCAAGGTCAGGTTGTGCGTTTTTTGGATAATCGTGAGAAAAACCAAGACTTGGTCTTGATTAAAGATATCGAGCAGGAACTCAATATTACCAAGTCTGTTGCTAGTAATTTGGTCAAGCGTATGGTGCAAAATGGTTTGGTGGAATTGGAGGCGAGTCCTGTTGATAAGCGGGCAAAATTTGTTTGTTTGACGGACAAAGCACGTTCTCAAATGCAGCAGGTTAAGGCCTTCTTTGAACGCATAGACAAGCAGTTGATGGAAGACATTGATGAAGATGAATTACTGATTTTTGAGAAAGTTCTCGGTCAACTACAGGCAAATATCGAGAGAATAGGAGGAGAGAATGAAGAAATTAGCCAAACGAATTAGTAGGAAATAATGGGGGATGATTTTACTAGCCATTCTCTTTACCTGCCTTTCGGTCTATCTGGAGTTGGAAGTGCCGACTTATATCTCGAAAATTACGGATTTGCTAGGTAGTCAAGGAACTAATTTAGATGAGTTGTGGCAGCCGGCAAGCATGATGGTGGGAATGTCCTTTCTTGCCTTCTTGTCCGTAGTTGCAGTTGGATTTTTTGCATCCAGAGTGGCAGCTTCTTATACTAGTAGGTTGAGAAGTGATATTTTTAACCGAGTTTTAGACTACTCGCAGACAGAGATTAAGAAATTCTCTATTCCTAGTCTTCTAACTCGTACTACCAATGATATTACTCAGGTTCAGATGTTGATTACTATGGGCTTGCAAGTAGTTACGCGTGGTCCGATTATGGCTATCTGGGCTATCGGAAAGATTTTAGGTCATTCAGAATACTGGCTCTGGGCCGTTCTTGTGGCAGTAATTGTCAATGTTTTGATGACGACTGTTTTGATGACGCTAGCCTTTCCAAAACAGTCCTTGATTCAAAGTCTGACAGATAAGCTGAACAGTATCACTCGTGAGAGTTTAACAGGTATTCGTGTCGTTCGCGCCTACAATGCTGAAGAATACCAAAATGAAAAATTTGCAGCAGCAAATGATGAATTGACACGCTTGAATTTGTTTGTCAACCGTCTTATGGCTATTTTGAACCCTATCATGATGGGGATTTCAAGTGGTTTGAGTGTGGCGATTTACTGGATTGGGGCCTATGTGATTAACGACGCTGCTCCGATAGCGCGTCTGCCTCTCTTTAGTGACATGATTGTTTTCATGTCTTATGCTATGCAGGTTGTCATGGGCTTCCTTCTCATGGGAGCACTCTTCATCGTTCTTCCCCGAACTATGGTCTCTGCTAAGCGGATTAATCAAGTTTTAGATTTGCATTCTTCTATCCAAAACCCTGCTCAAGTGCAGCTGGCTGATGAAAACCTCAAAGGTCAGGTCGAATTTAAGGATGTGACCTTCCGCTATGCGGCAAATTCGGAGGCAGTTATCGAGCATGTTAGCTTTAAAGCAGAAACTGGCCAAACAGTGGCCTTTATTGGGTCAACAGGTTCTGGTAAATCAACTCTGGTCAATCTGATTCCACGTTTCTACGACGTGTCAGAAGGAGAAATTCTGGTGGACGGTGTCAATGTTCAAGACTATGACTTAAATGATTTGCGCAACAAGGTTGGCTATATTCCACAAAAAGCTGTGCTATTTTCTGGAGATGTCAAGGGCAATCTAGACTTTGGACAGAGTCAAGAAACACCACTTAGTGAGCAAGCTATGTGGCAGGCTCTGGAATTGGCCCAGTCTAAAAACTTTATCGAAGACAAGGAAGCGGGCTTGGCCTCAGAAGTGGCCCAAGGAGGAACCAACTTCTCAGGCGGCCAAAGACAGCGTCTGGCCATTGCGCGTGCCTTGGCTCGGAGGCCAGAAATCCTCATCTTTGATGACTCCTTCTCAGCTTTGGATTACAAGACAGACCGTGTCCTACGCCAAGAGTTAGCAGAGAAAACCAAGTCTATGACCAAGCTTATCGTCGCACAGCGTATTTCAACGATTATGGATGCTGATTTGATTTTGGTCTTGGATCAAGGAAAAGTCGTGGGACAAGGCACCCACAAGGAACTTCTAGCAAACAACGAAGTTTACCAAGAAATTGCCTATTCACAACTATCGAAGGAGGAATTGGAACATGGAAAATAAGAAAATGTCTCTCTGGAAACAGAGTAAACCCTATCTTGCAGGCCTCCAGTTTGCCCTTCTGATAGCCTTTCTAGCAACAATCGTATCCAATATCATTACTGTATATGGTCCAACCCGCATCAAGGAAATGACTAATATTATTGCCAGTGGTCTGGAAACAAGTGTGGATGTCGCGGCGGTTGCAGCCATTGGTAGTTTTTTGGTCGTCATCTATGTAATTAGGCTTCTATCAAATTATTTGCAGGCCTTTCTGTTTACTACAGTCATTCAACGTTTTTCAGAGCGTTTGAGAAGAGCTATTGCAGAGAAAATCAATAGCCTACCATTGGGATATTTTGATGGACACTCTCAAGGAGATACCTTGTCTCGTGTAACCAATGATGTTGACACTGCAGCCCAGTCCCTCAATCAAAGTCTGGGAACAGTTCTTTCATCTAGTTTATTGGTCGTGGCAGTCTTGGTAACCATGTTTGGGATGAACTGGATTTTAGCCTTGGTGACGGTTGTTTCAACCCTTGTTGGATTTGCATTTGTATCCATCTTTATGGGCAAATCACAGGGCTTCTTTAAGAGTCAGCAACAGGATTTGGCGGCTGTCAATGGCTATGTGGAGGAAATGTACTCTGGCCATAATGTGGTGACCAGTTACAATGCTATCGAGAGCACGAAAGAAGAATTTGCGAAATTAAACCATCGTCTGTATGACAGTATCTGGAAATCTCAGTTTATTTCAGGGATTATGATGCCGATTATGATGTTTATTGGGAACTTTAGCTATGCCTTGGTGATTATCGTTGGTGCGGCCTTGGCTCTGAATGGGCAGATTAGTATCGGGATTATCGTTGCCTTTATGGCCTATGTTCGTATCTTTTCTCAGCCTCTTTCACAAATCGCTCAGGGGATTAGTAGTCTTCAGCAGGCTAGTGCAGCCATGGGACGTGTCTTCGAATTCCTAGCTGAAGAGGAAATGGAAGACGAATCCCATAAAGAAAGGCAATTGAGCGATATGAAAGGTCAAGTAGTCTTTGATCGAGTCTCCTTTGGTTATACACCAGAGCGAACTATTATCCATGACTTTTCTGCGACAGCTCATGCAGGTCAAAAGGTTGCCATTGTCGGACCGACCGGAGCTGGTAAGACAACCATTGTCAATCTTTTGATGAAGTTCTATGAGATTGATAAGGGGAGTATCCGTATCGATGGTGTGGATACCAAGGATATGAAGCGTTCGGAAGTACATGATGCCTTTTCAATGGTCTTGCAGGATACTTGGCTCTTTGAAGGTACTATCCGAGATAATCTCATCTATAACCAAGAGGGGATTAGTGATGAGCGCGTGATTGAAGCCAGCAAGGCTGTAGGGATTCACCACTTTATTATGACCCTACCAGATGGTTACGATACCGTCTTGGATGATACAGTGACCTTGTCTGTCGGACAAAAACAACTCTTGACCATTGCTCGTGCTTTGCTGAAAGATGCGCCACTCTTGATTTTGGATGAGGCGACCTCTTCTGTTGATACACGGACGGAGGAGTTGATTCAGAAAGCCATGGATCATTTGATGGAAGGCAGAACGTCCTTTGTCATCGCCCACCGCTTGTCAACCATCCGTAATGCTGATTTGATTCTTGTTATGAAGGATGGTAATATCATCGAGCAAGGCAATCATGATGAGCTGATGGCGCAAGCTGGTTTCTACGCTGACCTCTACAACAGTCAATTTACAGAAGACGAAGCAGAATAATAAATCGAAAGAAGGCTTGACGGCCTTCTTTTTCTGCACTATACTAGAAGACAAGTGCTTCCCTATAAGCAAAATTTGAATAAGTGATGAGAAAATATATGAAAAATTATCAAGAATGGTATGACCACGTTGCTGGTAAGATTGAAAATAGACCTATCTTTCTGAGATTGTTAAGAACTTTCAATCGGTTCATGACGGTAGTTATGCCTATGATTTATCTAACCTTGTTAGCTACTACCTATCTCCAAGAAGGACTTGGGAAACAGGTCGGAATCTATTTGTTTATTCCTGCATCAGGTTTTGTGATTTTATCCTTTCTTCGTAAGAAAATCAATGCCTCTAGGCCTTATGAGGAATGGGATATTAAACCTTTGCTTGACAGAGATAGCCCTGGTCAGTCTATGCCCAGTCGTCATGTCTTTTCAGCAACCATTATCTCCATGGCTTGCTTACATGCTAGTTTATCTGTAGGGGTTATCTTGTTGGTCTTGTCAGCCCTCCTCGGTCTAGTGAGAGTCTTGGGTGGAGTGCATTTTCCCAAGGATGTAGTGGTTGGCTATATTTGTGCTCTTGTGTGGGGTGTGATTTTCTTTCTATGTTGACCTGTAAGTTAAGGTGGTCCTACAACCACTTACGGGTCTAAAGTAACCACTTGCTTTTTTGCTCTTGTTTTCTTATTTTAGCTTTGATATAGTAGAGTCAGAAAGGAGATGGAATGAAGTTACGAATCGAAATTGACAGCAATTTAGAGGAAACTGAAATTGTCATCAAGGCAGCGGCTTTGACAGATGAGATTGCGGATTTACAGCGGCTCTTGCAAGAGTCCAAGTCTCCTCGGTTGATTTTTTACAAGGGGACGGGCGAATATTATCTGGATTTGTCGGAAATTCTCTTCTTTGAGACGGAAGGTAGCAAGATTTACGCCCATACCCAGAAAGATGCCTACGAGGTTCGGCTTAAACTCTATGAGTTAGAGGCTATCCTTCCTCGCTATTTTAGTCGGGTATCCAAGTCGACTATTGCAAATATCCGTCAGGTTTACTCGGTGGACAAGTCCTTTTCAGGAACGGGCACCATTTCCTTTTATCAGACCCACAAGGAGGTTCATGTGTCACGGCATTACCAATCCCTCCTAAAAGAAAATCTAAGAAACATGAGGTAAGAACATGAAAAAGAAAGCATTTGGTATTGTGTTGCTAGTATTGGCAGCTTTAATATTAGTACAAGGAAATTTTGGAATCCCTTCTCTAGGAGGGCACATTTGGCCCTTGATTGGTATTACTTTTTTTGCCTACCAATCAGTTGGAGCTTTGTTGCGTCGCCACTTAACTTCAGCCTCTTTTACAGTTCTAGTAGCCTTAATGATTGCTAATCATTTTTATGACATCTTACCTATTCCAAATCAGTCATTGTTCTGGGCTAGTATTTTGATTGTAATGGGTGTCAGCGTACTCACTCATTCTAACAGAACTTGGAATGGGAAAAAATGGTGGTATGATGGTGAAAAAAACATTCTTGTAGATAAGGAAGTTGCTTTTGGGACTGGGACTTTCTACAAGCAAAACCAAGAATTGGTAGAAGACCAAGTAGAAGTTGGTTTTGGCAATGCCAAGATATATTATGACAATGCAGAGATTTTAGGAGATACCGCAACCCTGAAGGTGGAAGTTGGTTTTGGCAATGCAGTTATCTATGTTCCCCAACATTGGAGAGTTGATTTGAAGGTGGAAACTTTCTGTGGTGTAGCCAAGGCAGATGCCCCTCTAGCCCCAACCAGCAAAACCTTGATTATCCGTGGGGATGTGGCTTTTGGAAAGTTGGAGGTTGTCTACGTTAAATAAAAAAATCTTCACTTAAACCATCCAAAATAGACGTACTAAGAGTAGGAAATTGATGCCTTGCTCTGATTTCAGTTCTATGGTTGTTAGACTTTAAAAAATGAAATGTTGCCTTTAAAAGTTGTATATTTTTCGATGTTTTGACTCTTACGTTTGATGTATCTATGTCCTACAGCGTGGATGATGTAGTATCAAATGCTTTTAAAAAATGAATGATATTGGACAGTTTTTTTGGCCTCTAATTGCTCAGGAGCCATGAAAGCAAGCACTTGGGTTTATGACAAGGGAGAATGGTATTATGTAAGTTCTTCTGGTGCCATGCTAGCGAATGATTGGGTCAAAGATAATGGCAAGTGGTATTATCTGGCTTCATCAGGTAAGATGCTTCGCAATACCTACACACCTGATGGTTATTACGTTGGCAAATCAGGTGCCTGGCAATAAGAATAATACTCTTCGAAAATCTCTTCAAACCACGTCAGCTTCATCCACAACCTCAAAAAGCTGTTTTGAGCTGACTTCGTCAGTTCTATCTACAACCTCAAAGCAGTGCTTTGAGCAACCTGCGGCTAGCTTCCCAGTTTGCTCTTTGATTTTCATTGAGTATAAGAAGTCCTTTTCCTTTAAGGAAGAGGCTTTTTACTTGCTTTTCTGCTGCTTCCTCATTTGTCCTAAAGCCTTTTTTGTGTTAAAATGAATGGTATGAAAGCTAAAAAAATGTGGATGGCAGGTCTGGCTCTGCTTGGTATTGGGAGCCTTGCCCTTGCTACGAAAAAAGTTGCAGATGACCATAAGCTCAGGAAGACTCAGGAAGAGTTGACAGCGATTGTGCGAGACCATTTTTCAGACATGGGAGAAATTGCGACCCTCTATGTTCAAGTTTACGAAAGCGGTCTAGAGAGCTTGGTTGGTGGCGTGATTTTTGAGGATGGGCGTCATTATACCTTTGTCTATGAAAATGAAGACCTAGTCTATGAGGAGGAAGTCTTATGATACAACCAGCAAGTTTAGAAGAATTAGCATCCTTAGTAGAAAAAGATGGCAAGAAGGTCTTTCTTTTTGTGGCGGACTGGTGTGGCGATTGTCGTTATATCTATCCTGCCTTGCCAGAAATTGAGGAGACCAATCCAGAGTTCACCTTTATTCGTGTGGACCGAGACCAGTATATGGATTTGGCTAAACTCTGGGATGTTTATGGAATTCCTAGCCTTGTTGTTCTAGAAAAGGACAAGGAAATTGGTCGTTTTGTTAATCGCGACCGTAAAAGTAAGCAACAAATTAACGACTTTTTAGCAGGACTGAAATAGGAGAAAAAGAAAACAATGATTTTTACATACAACAAAGAACATGTCGGTGATGTCCTTATGGTCATCGTGAAAAATAGCGGAGATGCCAAACTGGATGTAGAACGCAAAGGCAAGGTAGCCCGTGTTTTTCTCAAAGATAATGGGGAAACAGTGGCTTGGAATATTTTTGAAGTTTCAAGTTTATTTGAAATTGCAGAGTTCGGTCAAGTCTTTTTATCAGATGAACAGGTCGCTCGTTTGAACCAAGAATTGCAGGCGGAAGGTTTTAAAGAAGAAATTGTCAATGACAAGGAACCTAAGTTTGTTGTTGGTGAAATTGTCGAGATGGTAGTCCATCCTGATAGTGACCACCTCAACATCTGCCAAGTTGCAGTCGCAAGTGATAAGATCGTGCAAATCGTTGCAGGGGCTCCCAATGCGCGTGTGGGGTTGAAAACCATTGTCGCTCTTCCTGGAGCTATGATGCCCAAAGGCAATCTTATTTTCCCAGGCGAACTTCGTGGTGAAAAGAGTTTTGGAATGATGTGCAGTCCTCGTGAATTGAATCTGCCAAATGCTCCACAAAAACGTGGTATTATTGAATTATCAGAAGACCAAGTTGTCGGAACACCATTCGACCCAGCTAAACACTGGACTGCCTAAGAAGTTGTTAATATCTGATAGACCAGATAGAAGGAAATAAGATGGCAAAAAATGTAGTGATTACAGGAGCGACATCAGGTATTGGTGAAGCAATTGCGCGTGCTTATCTGGAGCAGGGTGAGAATGTCGTTCTAACTGGACGACGGACAGACAGATTAGAAACTCTTAAGTCGGAGTTTGCAGCAATCTATCCAAATCAAAATGTCTGGACCTTTCCACTAGACGTGACGAATATGACCATGGTGAAGACTGTCTGCTCCGATATTCTAGAAACGATAGGTCAGATTGATATATTGGTCAATAACGCTGGACTAGCTCTTGGCTTGGCACCCTATCAGGACTATGAAGAGTTGGATATGTTGACCATGCTGGATACCAATGTCAAAGGTTTAATGGCAGTCACTCGCTCTTTCTTGCCAGCAATGGTAAAAGCCAATCAAGGACATATCATCAATATGGGGTCAACCGCAGGAATTTATGCCTATGCTGGTGCCGCTGTTTACTCAGCTACCAAGGCTGCGGTTAAGACCTTTTCGGATGGACTGCGAATTGATACCATCGCAACGGATATCAAGGTGACGACCATTCAGCCTGGAATTGTTGAAACAGATTTTTCTACAGTGCGTTTTCACGGTGATAAAGAACGAGCTGCGACGGTTTATCAGGGAATCGAAGCCTTGCAGGCACCAGACATCGCAGACACAGTAGTCTATGTGACCAGTCAACCTCGTCGTGTTCAGATTACAGATATGACCATTATGGCCAATCAACAGGCGACAGGTTTCATGGTTCATAAAAAATAAAAAATTTTCTCGAAAAGTTACAAATTTCTGTAACTTTTTTGATTTCCTACGAATAGATAAGTAGGAGGAAGAAAATATGTATAATAAAGTTATCATGATTGGGCGTTTAACGTCTACACCGGAATTGCACAAAACCAACAATGACAAGTCAGTAGCGCGAACAACTATCGCTGTAAATCGTCGTTACAAAGACCAAAACGGGGAACGCGAAGCTGATTTTGTCAATATGGTCCTTTGGGGCAGACTAGCAGAAACTTTGGCAAGCTACGCAACCAAAGGAAGTCTCATTTCAGTGGATGGGGAATTACGTACTCGTCGTTTTGAGAAAAATGGTCAGATGAATTATGTGACTGAAGTACTTGTTACAGGATTCCAACTCTTGGAAAGTCGTGCCCAACGTGCTATGCGAGAAAATAACGCAGGGCAGGATTTGGCAGATTTGGTTTTGGAAGAGGAAGAATTGCCATTTTAATACTCTTCGAAAATCTCTTCAAACCACGTTAGCTTTATCCACAACCTCAAAGCAATGCTTTGAGCAGCCTGCGGCTAGCTTCCTAGTTTGCTCTTTGATTTTCATTGAGTATAAACATTAAAAAGTCTGAGTTGGTCTCAGGCTTTTTATCTTGAGAAAGTCAGACTTTTTTCTTGACTATTTCTGACCAAGTGATACAATAGAACTATGAATTAGCACTCAGATATAAAGAGTGCTAATACTATCTATCTCATTATGGAGGAAAACAGATGTTGAAACCATTAGGAGACCGTGTGGTCTTGAAAATCGAAGAAAAAGAACAAACTGTTGGAGGCTTTGTCCTTGCAGGCTCAGCCCAAGAAAAAACAAAAACAGCCCAAGTTGTAGCTACTGGACAAGGTGTTCGTACCTTGAACGGTGACTTGGTAGCTCCAAGCGTTAAGCCTGGAGACCGTGTCTTAGTTGAAGCCCACGCAGGTCTTGATGTCAAAGATGGCGATGAAAAGTACATCATCGTAGGCGAAGCTAACATCTTGGCAATCATTGAAGAATAGAAGGAGAAAGTAAGTATGTCAAAAGAAATTAAATTTTCATCAGATGCTCGTTCAGCTATGGTTCGTGGTGTCGATATCCTTGCAGACACTGTTAAAGTAACCTTGGGACCAAAAGGTCGTAACGTTGTGTTGGAAAAATCATTTGGTTCACCACTCATCACCAATGACGGTGTGACTATTGCCAAAGAAATTGAATTAGAAGACCATTTTGAAAATATGGGTGCCAAATTGGTATCAGAAGTAGCTTCAAAAACCAATGATATCGCAGGTGATGGAACTACAACTGCAACTGTTTTGACCCAAGCAATCGTTCGCGAAGGAATCAAAAACGTCACTGCTGGAGCAAATCCAATCGGTATTCGTCGTGGGATTGAAACAGCAGTTGTCGCAGCAGTTGAAGCTTTGAAAAACAACGCCATCCCTGTTGCCAATAAAGAAGCTATCGCTCAAGTTGCAGCCGTATCTTCTCGTTCTGAAAAAGTTGGTGAGTACATCTCTGAAGCAATGGAAAAAGTTGGCAAAGACGGTGTCATCACCATCGAAGAGTCACGTGGTATGGAAACAGAGCTTGAAGTCGTAGAAGGAATGCAGTTTGACCGTGGTTACCTTTCACAGTACATGGTGACAGATAGCGAAAAAATGGTGGCTGACCTTGAAAATCCGTACATTTTGATTACAGACAAGAAAATTTCCAATATCCAAGAAATCTTGCCACTTTTGGAAAGCATTCTCCAAAGCAATCGTCCACTCTTGATTATTGCGGATGATGTGGATGGTGAGGCTCTTCCAACTCTTGTTTTGAACAAGATTCGTGGAACCTTCAACGTAGTAGCAGTCAAGGCACCTGGTTTTGGTGACCGTCGCAAAGCCATGCTTGAAGATATCGCCATCTTAACAGGCGGAACAGTTATCACAGAAGACCTTGGTCTTGAGTTGAAAGATGCGACAATTGAAGCTCTTGGTCAAGCAGCGAGAGTGACCGTGGACAAAGATAGCACGGTTATTGTAGAAGGTGCAGGAAATCCTGAAGCGATTTCTCACCGTGTTGCGGTTATCAAGTCTCAAATCGAAACTACAACTTCTGAATTTGACCGTGAAAAATTGCAAGAACGCTTGGCCAAATTGTCAGGTGGTGTAGCGGTTATTAAGGTCGGAGCCGCAACTGAAACTGAGTTGAAAGAAATGAAACTCCGCATTGAAGATGCCCTCAACGCTACTCGTGCAGCTGTTGAAGAAGGTATTGTTGCAGGTGGTGGAACAGCTCTTGCCAATGTGATTCCAGCTGTTGCTACCTTGGAATTGACAGGAGATGAAGCAACAGGACGTAATATTGTTCTCCGTGCTTTGGAAGAACCCGTTCGTCAAATTGCTCACAATGCAGGATTTGAAGGATCTATCGTTATCGATCGTTTGAAAAATGCTGAGCTTGGTATAGGATTCAACGCAGCAACTGGCGAGTGGGTTAACATGATTGATCAAGGTATCATTGATCCAGTTAAAGTGAGTCGTTCAGCCCTACAAAATGCAGCATCTGTAGCCAGCTTGATTTTGACAACAGAAGCAGTCGTAGCCAATAAACCAGAACCAGTAGCCCCAGCTCCAGCAATGGATCCAAGCATGATGGGCGGGATGATGTAAGCTTTCTATAAAAAACACAAAAGGAGGGAATGACTAACCCTTCTTTTTATAATATTCACTTCTAAATTGATTTGAGCTCTCCTAACTTATATGATAAAATAAGACTAGAAAAAGGAGAAGAACATGATCGATGTAGAAGAAATTCTGTGCAAGATGCCCCCCAATCAGAAGATTAATTATGACCGTGTCATGCAGAAAATGGTACAAGCATGGGAGAAAAATGAGCAGCGGCCAACCATTCTCGTGCATGTTTGCTGTGCCCCTTGTAGTACCTATACACTAGAATATTTGACCAAGTATGCAGATGTGACCATCTATTTTGCCAATTCTAATATCCATCCCAAGGTAGAATACCATAAGCGGGTCTATGTCATCAAGAAATTTGTTAGTGATTTTAATGAGCGGACAGGAAATACGGTTCAGTACCTAGAAGCTCCCTACGAACCCAATGAATACCGAAAACTAGTTAGGGGACTAGAGGAGGAGCCCGAAGGTGGCGACCGTTGCAAGGTTTGTTTTGACTACCGACTGGATAAAACAGCGCAAGTGGCTATGGAATTGGGCTTTGACTACTTTGGTTCAGCCTTGACCATCAGTCCTCATAAGAATTCTCAAACCATCAACAGCATCGGAATCGATGTGCAAAAAATTTACACGACCCACTATCTTCCCAACGATTTCAAGAAAAATCAAGGCTACAAACGTTCAGTAGAGATGTGTGAGGAGTATGATATCTATCGTCAATGTTATTGTGGCTGCGTCTATGCAGCCCAAGCCCAGAATATTGACCTGGTTCAAGTTAAGAAGGACGCTACAGCATTCTTGTTGGATAAGGATGTTGAGAAAGACTATTCTCATATCAAATTTATAGTAGATTGAAACTAGAATAGTACACCTTTACTTCTAAAACATTGTTAGAAATCGATTTGACTGTCCTTATTTCATTTTACTATACTATTACGAAATTAGATATATAAATGAAAACTTGCCTCAAGGTAGGTTTTTTGCTAGTAGAAAAGCGATAGACAGAAATTGTTGGACTCTTAAAAAAATGAAGTTTTGCTCAAAAGAGCTTCTTAAATTAAAACGAGCAATTATCAGTTCAAATCTGTTTCAAAAGAAGAACGGATAAATTAATCGATGCTTTGTTTTTGAGTTAGGAAGTTAAGCATGCCAAACTGAGTCGTAGGAATAAATTTCTTTATAGAAATGTGTTACAACTTTGCTGTAACGGAATATTCCTTTTTTGCATTTATACAACTTATTTAACACTATCTTTATTCTTGTGATATAATGTCAAATTATAGAGTGGAGGGCATTTAAAATGATTGATAAAGTAATTGAACAATATAAAAGTCATGATAATCTTGATATTCGAGTAGAATTGCATAAGAAGTATTCAAAAAATAAATTGGGATTTAATAATTGGATATTTTCTAACTACCAAATCACTGATGAAGTAAAGGTTCTAGAATTAGGATGTGGTACAGGAGAACTGTGGAAAAGCAATAGTGATTCTATAGATAAAATGAAGCAGTTGATTGTTACAGATTTTTCTAAAGATATGGTAAAATCAACGAAGTCAGTGATTGGAAATAGAGACAATGTCAACTATGAGATAATGGATATTCAAAAGATTTCTTTTGAGAATGAAACTTTTGATATTGTTATTGCTAATATGCTTCTACATCATGTGAATGATATTCCTAAAGCTCTCTCTGAAGTGAATAGGGTCTTAAAAACCGAAGGCATTTTTTACTGTGCTACATTTGGTGAAAATGGAGTTGTAAATTATTTGGCAAATTTATTTAAAGATGAGGTTAATCAAGATTTAGAAAATAAAACGTTTACTTTACAAAATGGTAAAAGGTACCTGAGTAGGTGTTTTAACTCTGTCGATACATTACTCTATGATGATGAGTTACAGGTAACTAGTATAGATGACCTAGTTAAATACATCCAATCGTTTAAAGGAATTTCAGAAATAGGTTCACTAGAAGAGGAAATAATTCGTAAAAGATTGGAAAGTGAGTTTAATAATGGTATGTTGATCATTCCTAAAGAATATGGTATGTTTATCGCTCGAAAAGAAAGTTAAGGGAATGAAAGTGTGAAAAATTACGGAGAAGCTTTTCGATATTTTAGAAAATTAAACGGATATTCTTTAGAGTATGCTGCAGCTGATTCTATATCAAAATCTCAACTTTCTAGATTTGAAAGGGGAGAAAATGAAATTTCTCTTTCAACGTTTTTTGAATTATTATCAAATATCAATGTTTCGATAGAGAATTTTTGTAATTACCTAGAACATTATAAAAGATCGGAGCGTGATGATTTTTTGGTTAATTTATCTCCGAACTTTTATAGTTTGAATACTAAAGGGTTGGAGGAAATAAAAAATGAGCAACAAAAACTTTTTGAGAAGAGTGGGGAAAAACTCATAAAATAAATACAATTATGGTTCAGGGATTATTAAATCAGATAGATTGTAATCATGTAGTTAGTAGAGATGATCTAAATTTAGTGTATGACTATTTATTCCAGAAGGAACGATGGGAGTCCTATGAGATAACGCTGATTGGTAATTTATATCATCTTTTTGAAATAGATTATATTTACATGGTCGGAAAAGAAATACTAGAGCGTACACATTATTACGAAAAAATCGGCAAGAATAGAAATTTAGTTGTGTCAGCTTGTTTAAATTTTTGGTTCTGTTGCCTTGAAAATTCACATCTAATATATGCAGACTACTTTGAAATGAAATTAAAAAAATTATTAAAAGATGACTATTAAAAGATGACACAAAAGTTTTTGAAAAATCTACATTCAAATTTGTAAAAGGATATAAAATATATCTGACTGAATCTAAAGAATCTGGAATTAAACAAATGAACGATGTCATAAAATATTTTGAGTTTATTGAATCTAAAAGTATTGCTTTATATTTTCAAAAACGATTAAATGAGCTGGTAGATTAAATACCATTTTCTCTGTCGAGATATTGTTTTTAAAATGTTGTACCAAGTGATTGATGCTATGTGGAAATAAAAAAATACGAAGTTGACCTGTATTTTTTATACTAATCATCTTCGTATTTTTTGTATTAAACGATATAAGTTTGTTGTAAACTTACAAGGAACAGAGACATTAAAAAATAACAGTATATCTATTTGTTTTATATATTTTACGAATTCTGCATAAATCTCTTTCTAGTAAGGTGTTGTAACTCTGCTATAATGGATTTATTCCTTTTTGTTTTTACACAATTTATTTTATACTACCAAAAAAACAAGGTCAGGATTTTGTTCCTGACCTTTGACAACTTTACCGATTCTTTAGTTCTACATAGCGCTTGTACCAAATGTTTACATAGGCTTCTGAGAAAGGACCACGTCCATTGTTAATCCAATCAACAAGAATTTTGACATGTTCTTTTAAAATATAGTCCAAATCATCAGAATAATTCATTTTGCGTTTGTGACGCTCGTACTCTTCAACGTCCAAGAGACGTTTTTCCCCATCTGTAAAAATTTTAACATCCAAATCGTAATCAATATACTTCAGTGCTTCTTCATCCAGATAGTAGGGGCTAGCCATATTGCAATAGTAAGAAGTTCCATTATCACGAATCATGGCAATGATATTAAACCAATATTTCTTGTGAAAGTAAACAATAGCCGGTTCTCGAGTGACCCAACGACGACCATCACTTTCGGTAACAAGTGTATGATCGTTGACACCAATAATGGCGTTTTCTGTTGTTTTTAGTACCATGGTGTCCCGCCAAGTTCGGTGGAGACTCCCATCATGCTTATAACTTTGAATTGTAATAAAGTCGCCTTCTTTTGGAAGCTTCATAACTAACCAACTTTCTACAATTTATAAGTTTATCATTTACTATTGTACCATAAAATTACCTAAAATCTGTGAATTTCACTTGGAAATATTAAAGATATTCTCTAAGAGCGCTTGCTATATCCGAAAAATCGTAGCCCTTTCGTGCTAAAACTTGAGTTAAACGCTGCTTCAGTTCGTATCCTTCATACTTTCGAGCATACTTAGTATATTGCTTATCAAGTTCCTTGAAGATGAGTTCTTGAGTCGTTTCTTGGTCAATTTGGCTATCTAAGTCGTCAAAGGCAATTTTAGCATCAGAATAAGAGAAGCCCTTGTTAGTCAAGCTCTGGATAATCTTATCTTGCAGGGCACGAGCTGGAAGTTTTCCCTCATATTTTTTCAATAGTTTATTAGCTACACGTTGAGCAACTTCAGAAAAATCAAATTCTTTCAAGTTCTCTTCTATAGTAGATTTTGAAATCCCTTTTTGAGCTAGTTTCTGAGTCAGCACATAAGGACCCTTGTCTCCTGACAGTTGATTAGCATTGATGCTAGCATAAGCGTATTGGCTATCATTGATCCACTTATCTTCTTTAAGATTAGCAATGACTTGAGAAACGATGTTTTCATCAATATCGTATTTTTTTAGATATTCTCTGACCTCTTTTTCAGTGCGTGCTTTAAAGGATAAATGGTAGAGAGCCAGATTCTTACCATAAGAAAATTGAGCAAAGTCCTGAATCTCTTTCAATTCCTCTTGGCTTATCACCTTATCTCTCGATAACATAAAACGAACAATTGTGTCTTCGGTGATATAGCATTTGTCGCCATTATCAAGCTCCATCAGATAGAGTCTTTTTTTCTTTTCAAGTTTTGTGATTTTCATAATTTCCTTTCATCTAAATGCTTCGAAAGCTGCAACAAGTCGGAGTTTATCCATATCTACATATTCTCTACCGTAATAGTCGAGAAATAATTCAGCATACGTAGCATCTTGTAGGTTGTAATGAAGGGACCAAATTGCCCAAAAGAGGTCGATATGTCGGTCACTAAAACCAGCCAATCCCAAGTCAATAAAGCAAGAAAAATGCGAGGCATCCTTCAAGATGAAATTTGGCAGGCAGGCATCTCCATGAATAAAAGCATCAGCTTTGAGAAGGTGACCTTTCTCTTGTATTAGTTGGTAAGCTTCTTCACGACTGTGAATATGAAATTGAGGCAGAAGAGTCTTGTTATAAAAAGTCCCCTTCTGATAGTTGTTTAAGGCTTTTTCTTTATAACGCTTCAGATGATTTTCCGACGGAAAAGATTGTGGTTTAAGACTGTGAAGTTTGTTTAATGCTTGAGCTAGGGTTTGACAGAGTTTTTCGGGTTGATTTAAAAAATCGAGAGCATTTCTGCCAATGGCTTCTTTGGTCAGAAGGAAGTCCTTTTTTGCTGATAAATAGGTAATCACTGGAGTTCCCAATCCTTCAGTTTCGAACCAATTTGCAATCTTAGCTTCTTGAGCTAATCTGCCTTTTTGATCTATTTTTAAATAGTAACCTGAATCTATATATAGGACAGTTGCACTTGAATGAGAAGAACTATCAGAGAGATTAGCTCCCTTGATATAGCTTCGTAATTGTTCAGGGAAATCTAGTATACTAAAGCGAGGTGTTTTTGAATTCATGCTTTTATTGTAACATATTCTTAAATATCTTAGAAACTCCATGGTATAATAGACCTATGAATCTAAAAATAAAACAAAAAATACCATTAAAAATCAAGCGCATGGGAATTAATGGTGAGGGAATCGGCTTTTACCAAAAAACATTAGTCTTTGTACCCGGTGCTCTCAAAGGCGAAGATATCTATTGTCAGATTACTTCTATTAAACGTAACTTTGTTGAAGCGAAATTATTAAAGGTCAACAAAAAGTCTAAATTCCGCGTTGTGCCAGCTTGTACTATTTATAATGAGTGCGGAGGCTGCCAAATCATGCACCTGCATTATGATAAGCAGCTGGAGTTCAAGACGGACTTGCTTCATCAAGCGCTGAAAAAATTTGCTCCTGCAGGATATGAAAACTATGAAATTCGTCCAACTATTGGAATGCAGGAACCAAAATATTACCGAGCTAAGTTACAATTTCAGACTCGAAAATTTAAGAATCAGGTCAAGGCGGGCTTATATGCACAAAACTCTCACTATTTAGTAGAGTTGAAAGACTGCCTGGTACAAGACAGGGAAACCCAAGTGATTGCTAATCGTCTAGCGGAATTACTTACTTATCACCAGATTCCAATCACAGATGAGAGAAAAGTTCTAGGTGTTAGGACTATTATGGTCCGACGAGCAAGAAAGACTGGACAGGTTCAGATTATTATTGTTACAAATCGTCAGCTTAATTTAACCCAACTAGTAAAAGATTTAGTTAAAGATTTCCCAGAAGTTGTGACAGTAGCTGTGAATACAAATACAGCTAAAACCAGTGAGATTTATGGTGAAAAGACAGAGATTATCTGGGGACAAGAGAGTATTCAAGAAGGTGTACTCGATTATGAATTTTCACTATCTCCTCGAGCTTTCTATCAACTAAATCCTGAACAAACAGAAGTTCTTTATAACGAGGCGGTAAAAGCCTTGGATGTTAATAAAGAAGACCATTTGATTGACGCTTATTGTGGAGTTGGAACAATTGGATTTGCCTTTGCAAAGAAAGTTAAAACACTCAGAGGTATGGATATTATTCCAGAAGCCATTGAAGATGCCAAGCGAAATGCTAAAAGAATGGGATTTGACAATACTCATTATGAAGCTGGAACGGCAGAAGAGATTATTCCTCGTTGGTACAAGGAAGGCTACCGAGCAGATGCTTTGATTGTTGACCCACCACGTACAGGTCTGGATGATAAGTTATTAGATACTATTCTTACTTATGTACCAGAAAAAATGGTCTATATTTCTTGTAATGTTTCGACCTTGGCTCGTGATTTGGTACGCTTAGTAGAAGTCTATGATCTTCATTATATCCAGTCGGTCGATATGTTCCCACATACAGCTCGAACGGAAGCAGTTGTAAAATTAATTAAAAAATTTTAAAAAAGTAGTGTCAATCGAAAGTGATGATGCCCCAAAAAATGGTGAGATTGAGGGCAATTATTTTGCTTTCATTTGACACGAGGAACCCTTGAAGCTGTTTTTTCAGCTAAACCAAGGCTAGTCTTAGCCTTGGCTCTCCAGCCTCACAGCTCCAAGCCTCTTATCAAATGAAATGCTTGTCTTAGACTCCTTACTTTCTCTCTCCTAAATGTAAGGGATAGAGTGATTTCCTTTAAGGAACAGCTTCCCATTTAGCGAGAAATAGATTATACTTGTAGCTGAGGAGAATGAAGCTCCTCACTAGTAAACTCTTCATAATCCTTTTTATTTTTCTGAAGATATTGTTTGAAAGATGTGAGTTTCCACGGATGGGTTTGTGGAGGGACATACTTGCGTCTTTCTTTTTTTGTTCTGGTTCTGATTCAAAGTTTTTCGAATAGAGTTCATGAACTAGTAGCTCCTTTGTGTGATAGATCTTGTCAGCGATATTGAGGTAGATGTCACCGTCAACTTCTTTTATAACGAATGCTTTTGTCTTTCTGCTGAAGTAGACTTCTTTTCCTTGTTCAACAGGGATATGGCAACGATTTTGGAATCGGATATGGTGTCCACTATCGACGACTCTCTCCGCCAGTCTAGCTAGAATGAGATTTCGTTCAGAGGGCTTAGGAGCCACCTCGAAGACAGAGAGTTTTGTCTTGTTTCCAAACTGTTCATTAAAGGTTTGAATGTAGGAAAGAAGGAAAGTATTGGCTTCTTCCGAGGTATGAATATTGTTTCGTTCCAGTTCAATAGGCAGGCGAGATTGTAGTGCCTGATTGAGTCTTTCGACTCTCCCTTTAGTTTGAGGGATAGCGGTTGTCTCAAGGAGAATCCCCAGTTGGTGACAGGCGTATCCAAACTGTGTATGGGTATCGTCCTCCATTTTCTTAGAGTTGGAGGCTTGATAGGTAAAGACCGTTCTCTTATCTGTTTTAATTTGAAGGGGAATACCG